>JANYCO010000104.1 GCA_025360235.1 Cytophagales bacterium | reverse complement strand
ATGCTTTTTTTGATTTGCCTAAAAGACTCTGGGAAAGGCTTACAAATATTGCGGGTATTGAAGAAGAAACAAGATGGGCAGATGTTCCCAATAAAAATATAAATAAATTATTGGAAGAACTTTTGCGTGGAAACTATGGCGTAAAAGGGAAGACCACTTTTAAAGAAGAATTTGTGACTTGCGGTGGTGTAGACTTGAAAGAAGTTGAGCTTACCAATATGCAAAGCTTTAAACACAAAGGACTACATTTTGCAGGAGAGATTCTCAATATAGATGCACTGACTGGCGGTTTTAATTTTCAGTCTGCATGGACTACAGGATTTTTGGCAGGAAAGTCGATTGCAGAAGATTAATAATTTGGCAATGGCGATACAGGTTCAGAACAAAATCGTTAAACTTAAATTATGATGAATCAAAAATGGGATGAGCGCTACAAAGAACAGGAATTTGCTTATGGTAAAGAACCTAATCTGTTTTTTAAAGAATGGCTTTTAAAATTTGAACCAGGATCAATCTTGATGCCAGCTGATGGAGAAGGAAGAAATGGAGTTTTTGCAGCTAAGCAAGGTTGGAAAGTAACTTCCTTTGATCTTAGTATAGAAGGAAAGTTAAAAGCATTGCAACTAGTCAAAGAAAATAATGTTGCGCTTGACTATATTGTTGGAGATTTTGAGCAACTCAAATTTGAAAACGAATTCTTTAATGCTATTGGACTGGTGTATGCGCACTTTCCCGCTGAAATGAAATCCAGGTTTCATAAGAAATTAAACAACTATCTAAAACCAGGAGGCGTATTGATTTTTGAAGCATTTAGTAAAACACACCTAAGCTACTTGAAACATAATCCAAAAGTTGGAGGCCCGAAAGAACTAGATATGCTTTATTCTAAAGAAGAGCTATTGGCTGATTTTGGAAATTACGAGGTGATACTTTTAGAGGAAGAAGAAATTTTTTTGAGTGAAGGGAAATATCATATTGGAAAGGGCTCTGTGATTCGGTTTGTGGGGAGAAAATTGATTTGATGATTTGGTGATTTGATAATTTGAAGATTATTTTTATATTGATGAATAATAATTGAATCTTTATCAACAAATCTTCAAATCACCAAATCTTCAAATCGAAAAAATTATGGCCAAAATAACCAACATCTCCACCCGCGCTCCTAAGAGTGTAGACAAAGAAAAAATAAAAGCCGAAACAGCCAAGTACACTGAAAAAATAGGTGAGTTTCAGAAAATATTTTATGCCTCTGCTCAAAAAGGCTTACTTGTTTTATTACAAGGCTTGGATGCTTCAGGGAAAGACGGGTTAGTGAGCAATGTCTTTAGTGGAGTAAATCCATTGGGCTGCACGGTACATTCGTTTAAAGGCCCAACGGAAGAAGAGCTAAAACATGATTTTCTCTGGAGAGTGCATAAAGAAATACCGGCAAAAGGGATGATTCAAATTTTTAACAGATCTCATTATGAAGATGTATTGATAACACGAGTTGAAAAATGGATTGATGATAAGACAGCAAAGAAGCGATTTGAGTATATAAATAATTTTGAAAAACTTATTACCGATAACGGAACGATTGTCTTGAAGTTTTATCTTCATATTTCCAGAGAGGTTCAGATTGAACGTTTAAATGAGCGTAAAACTAATCCTGATAAATTCTGGAAACACAACGACGGCGATTGGAAAACCAGCCAGAAATGGCCACAGTACATGAATGTTTACGATGATGTTTTTAAGAATTGTAGCAATCCTGAATGGACAATAGTACCTGCTGACCAAAACTGGTATAAGGAATATGTGGTGGCTAAGAAAATCTATGAAACGCTAAAAAATTTAAAGTTGACTTATCCTAAAATGGCTAAATAATAGTTTAGGCTATTTGAAATGATAAAAAATACATTTATCAAAGGGAGCCCAAGTGGCTGTTTTTACTCCCACTGTCTTTAATCCTGAGTTTGCCCAGTTATTACAAGTGTTGAATAAATGATAGCTTCCTTCCGCTTCATAAAAATTATCGTTTACTCCTTTGTAATGATAACCACTTATTAGAATAAAATTTTCGTTAGGATCCTTTTGAAACGATGTAAAAATATAATCACAAAGTATAAGGTATTGTTCGTCGGATAAGATGATTTTTTTTGTCAATTCATTTTCACTAGGAGTATCACCAGCTACACTTACATGCATAGCTGTGGGAGAGGGAAGAAACAGTGCATTAAAAGCAGTAGAAAATTTCAGATCTGCCCAATCGGGAGTATATAAGTAAAAACCTTTGTCTCCCCATCCAAAAGACGCCCACCGTGCCGAGTCGGTAGTCAAAGCGAAGTCTTCCTGATAGATTTTTTCATCCCAATTGTAAAATTTATTTGCCACTGGTAGCACAAGATCGGTATGCACTCCGTTTGATTTGATGTAGATTGTTATGCCTTTTTCTGGTTGTTCCGAAAATATATTGGAAGGGATTAGGGTTAAAACTATAGTAAAAAAAAGATATAGCACGGTTAAAAAGAGGAGGGCAAGGATTGAATTGCCACCAAATTTCAGTATAGAAATCATGAATTTTAATAATTTCTGTAACATTTTTTATTTTTTAATTATGATTTTTGAAGATAGTTTTATTTTTTAATTATTTCAACCAATAAATTGAAATTAATAACTCATAATTTTCACTAATGTGAAGAAGTGTTTCGAAGTGGCTGTGTCTGTTGAGACAGT
>JANYCO010000039.1 GCA_025360235.1 Cytophagales bacterium | reverse complement strand
TATGAGCCCAACCATAGAACGCACTTTCAGTGGAGTACTTCTTCCATCCGGAGTATGCAATACATCGTAATAGAAGGAATCTTCATCATCCCAAAGATCCACGCCATTATCACCAATATTGGCCAGTGCACCTGCAATGTGCAGGAAGTGTTCGAAAAATTTCGAAGCCATGTCCTGATAAGCTGGTCTGTGTTCAGAAATTTCAAGTGATATTTTTAGCATGTTCAGAGAGAACATGGCCATCCAGCTTGTACCATCTGCTTGTTCGATAGAACCTCCTGTAGGTAATTCGCGGCTTCTGTCAAACACCCCAATATTATCCAACCCAAGGAAACCTCCTTCAAAAATATTATTCCCTCCGGAGTCTTTTTGGTTTACCCACCAGGTAAAGTTGAGCAGAAGTTTATGAAATATTTTTTCTAAGAATTCAATATCCCCAACTCCGTTATTCGCTTTCTTATCTATGTTATATACTTTCAAAGTAGCCCAGGCATGCACTGGAGGATTTACATCACCGAAATTCCATTCATACGCAGGAATCTGCCCGTTGGGGTGCATGTAATACTCCCGCAAAAGAATTTCCAACTGCCTTTTTGCAAAGTTTACATCCAGTCTTGCCAACGGTAATGTATGAAAAGCCAAGTCCCATGCCGCGTACCAAGGATATTCCCATTTGTCTGGCATTGAGATTATATTCTCATTGTTCATATGACGCCAATGGGAATTACGAGCATTTTTTCTTTCTGTCGGAGGTGCTATCTGACTTGGGTCTCCATCCAACCACTGTTTGATATTGAAATAATAAAATTGCTTGGTCCAAAGCATCCCGGCATAAGCCTGACGTTGAATCAAAACAAGGTCAGGGTTAGTAACCCCTTCCTGCATTTCTTTATAAAAAATATCTGCGTCGTTTAGTCTGTCATTAAAGATGGTGTCAAAATTTTCAAAGGGCTTGTCGTTGCTCACATTTGTTAAACGCAGTTTAACCGTTACGCTATCTCCGGCATGCACGTTGTATTTATAGCTTACAGATGCTTTTGTTCCTGTTTGATTTGGGTGAATTGCTTCGTGATTTTCATTAACAACATAATTATTGATCCCATCTTTACTATATGGATGAGGATTTTCAACATTATACAAACGTTTCTGATTAGTTTCGTTATCACAAAAGAGAAGTCCGTTATTTTCTTCGGTATATAAAAAGTAATGTCCTAATTTCTCGTGAGACATATTTATGATCTTACTTCCATTTGCGGCCATGAAGGGTTTGGTATTATTATACCCCCATGACCAAGTGTTTCTATACCAGACAGTAGGTAAAAGATGAATAAAAGCCGTTTCTTCTCCTCTGTTACAAGCCGTTATTTTTATCAGTATATCATCGATTCCTGCTTTTGCATATTCAATATAAACATCAAAATATTTATTTTGATCAAAAACTCCTGTATCGATCAATTCGTATTCTGGTTCCAGCCGGTTACGTTTTTTACTTTCATAAAGCAGTTTGCCGTAAGGAAATTCTTCCTGAGGATATTTGTACAACATCTTCATGTAGGAATGTGTTGGGGTACTATCTAAGTAATAGTAATTATCTTTGCAATCTTCTCCATGATTCGTTTCTGCCCCTGTGAGACCAAACATTCTTTCTTTCAGAATAGGGTCCTTCCCATTCCATAACGACAAAGCAAAGCATAGATTCTGTTTATTATCACTTATACCGGCTATCCCTTCTTCTCCCCAACGATAAGCTTTGCTTCGTGCATGATCATGCGGGAGAAAATCCCAGGCAGCTCCGTCTTTACTGTAATCTTCTCTTACCGTTCCCCATTGACGCTCGGTAAGATAAGGACCCCATTTTTTCCAGCCGGTATTGTCTACCGTACTTTTTACTCTTTCTTTTTCTGAGTTACTCATTTTTTATTTTATTAATTAGTAAGGTTCACGGTATAAAAATGTAAGGTGTTTATTTGTTAGATGACTATGATTGTTTAACAAATCGAATTTAAATTATGAAAAAACGACTGACAAACAAACATTTCACTCATATTTTATTCAAAAGGCACATGTACTTCTAAATAAATTGTTTTTATTCAAGATAATTAATACTTTACCATTCATTTAACCCGGACGTAAAAATGAAAATGCAAAAAAATTGGTTGTTATCAGGCTTATTGGTAGCCTTTTTATTCTCCTGCGGAGGGAATAAATCTGAAATGATTACGAAAGACTGGAAAGCAACAGAACTAGTCTTTGGAGAAAAAGGCGCAGAAACAAAACTAAACGGAGATGCTGTGGGCGGAGTCTTTTTTAGTTTTAAAGCCGACAGCACATTTTCTTATACAGAAACAGGAAGCATTGAGAAAGGGAAATGGAATCTGGACAGTGACAAAAACCAGATCATCTTGAAATACACAGAAGGTGACCGCACGGTAACTCAGGACATAAAAGAACTTACAGCCGAGAAACTAGTTTTGTATTATGAAGATCATGGAATGAAAAGAAATGTCACTTTGGTGCCAGGAGCTAAATAAGCAATTTTTCAAAAAAGCTAGTCAATTACTCTTTAATTATTTTCCTGATTTCAACGCTATCTCCACAAAGTAAATGGAGATAGTAAATACCTTTGCTTAAAGTATTCGCATCTATCTTTATAATTCTTCCATCAAATTGATAATTGGCAGTCAATTCAACACCTAATAAGTTTATTATTTTTATACTTGTAGAAGATTTGTCAAGAATATCAGAAGACTCAACGATCAATTCATTTGTAAATGGATTTGGATATATTTTTTCAATGACTGTTTCCGAGAAGTCAATTGATACATAACCTAAAATATATTCCTTTTGGTTATAATCATATTGTTTCAGGCGGTAATAATTTAATCCGGACAAAGGCGATTCATCAATATAAGAATACTGTGATATGACATTATTGTTACCCTTTCCGGTAAGCTTAGCCAAGTATTTATAATTTAAGTCATCACTACTTTTCTCTATAATAAAATAATCGTTATTTACCTCTGAAGTTGTAACCCAGTTTAAGTATATTTTATCTTCGACTTGCTTTCCTGCATACTTCAATAAAGTTACGGGAGTTGGGAAGCAAGGGCTAAACGCGGTAGAGTTTTCGGAAATAACCAGATTATTAAGTACAACTCCAGGATCTCCAGCAGCAGACCCAAATGAACATCCGCAAACTGTTGGAAAAGCCGTATTCCAGGAAATGCCTGTCACTCCTCCTGTTGTTTTAGCTATTATATTTGGATCCATAGTAGGATTACTTACCCATAATACACCGCCGCCGCCGCCGCCGCCAGGCCCAAGATTAATTTCAATTTCGGTAAAAACAGTATCTCCCCGTCCTCCCCTAACATCCACATTTAATATGGAAGAAGCGTAATTAGAAGTTGACAATAATACGGCTCCACCAGCACCGCCGCCGCCGCCTGAGTCTCCCCAAGATCTTTTTACTCCATTACTGAATCCTACAAGTGTTGCAGCATTTAAGGAATTATTATTGTATCCCGCTGCAAATATATTATATCCATTTCCAACAATTGTTGAAGCTCTTATAATAACAATCCCTCCTCCCGGATTACCAGCAGTAGCACCTATTCCAAATGGAGGTCCAGGTGCTGTGTAATTATTTTGTTGGCCGCCGCCGCCGCCGCCGCCCAAAAATATTTTATTGATTGCATTAGAATAATTGGATGCTAGAGCAACTCCCCCCATCCCCTTTGACCCTACTCCAAAAATATTACAACCACCACCTGTTGGTTTGTTTGACTGACTTCCTCCTATCCCTCCTTTTCCATAATTAGCACCTCCTCCAGCACCAGTATTACTTGAATGTCCACCCCCGCCGCCACTTGCCTGGTTTGCCTGTGCAGATTCTCTTCCGGCTATGAAAGAAGAAATACTCTCTCCCTTTGCCCCATAGCCAACTGTATTAAGAGCTGCATACCATGTTCCTGCTCCATAAGAACATGTATTTAATGTATTCGCTGGGCTTCTATCGCCTCCTTTAAATCCTAATCCCTCAACATTTATGTCTGCGTTAAATGTCACAATGCCACTTGACTCAAAAACAAGTACTCCTCCTATACTACCATTCCAAGGAGTAGCCGTTAAAACACCTGTTATATTTACGTCTCCATACTGTGGAATCGTCACCAACTGCAGCCCTTGTGGGTCATAGGTTTTAAGAATGGTATATTTTAAATAAACAAGCAACCCTTGAATATCATATACCTCATTAAATTCATAATTCCCTGAATTGCCATAGCTGGTAATTGTTCCAAAAGCATTACTTTGGGCACCGTTTACAGATGCTCCTTTCATTTGAATCAATAATACTTTTTCTCCTATAGCAAACCCTGCCGTACTTGAAACGGCCACATAGTTGCATGCCGTATTTACTCCTGTTACTGGTGTATAGTTATTAATTATACCAGAAATTGAAGTTTGTCCATAAGTATTTCCCGATATACAAAATACCAATGCAAAAAAAAGCGAAAAATGTAAGTACCTATAGTTCATTTCCTTATTTATGAGGCTAATATATATATACGGTTTACATGCTAAAGGTAAGTTTTCTATAGGTATAATCCACTATTCGGGCAAAAAAGAGAGCCGATGCTTTTGGCAACGGCTCTCTTAAATTTATGTTTTAATATTTAAAAACTAAGCTACTGTTGGAACAGTTACTTCAATTCTCTTATTTTCTTTGATTCTTGCAGATTTACCTTGTTTCTCTCTAATGTAGAATATTCTTGCTCTTCTTACTGCACCTTTTCTAACCAGCTCTATTTTGTCTACACTTGGAGAAAGCAATGGGAAAATTCTTTCTACAGCAATACCACCAGAAATTTTTCTGACAGTGAACGATTCTCCATTCGTATTTGGATTTTTTCTTTGTATAACGACACCCTGAAAGTTCTGGATTCTCTCTTTGTTTCCTTCTTTGATCTTCACGTGTACGTTTATAGTATCTCCTGAACTAAAAGCAGGTACATCTTTTCTTTTTGCGTTGAAGTCTGCTTCAACTATTTTAAGCAACTGGCTCATGTATAATTACTTTATAAATAAATTCCCTAAATCGGATTGCAAAGATATTGGTTTCTTTTCAATTTTCTAAATTATTACCGGAAAAATCACCGTTTCTGAGGGGTCGTTATGCAAATCATTAACTGTCAAGTTATTATTGTCTATTATAAATGGGGGCCGTAAGCAAGCTTCATAAATTTAATTACTTCTTTATTGATGTCTTCTTTATAATATATGCGCAGGTGATGATTAAATTGTTTAGTGTCTCCCGGCACTTGTGCTATTTTCTGAAAACAAAGATTGTCTTCGTAGGTTTGTTCAAAAGGAAAAACTACATGGATAAAATTTTTACCCAACTGAGTGATCCATGCAATACGTTTATTTCCATTGGCAATTCCAATCATAGATTTGGTTGGATGTAACGTGACTTCTCCTACCATTTTATACTGTTCTATAAAATGGCGAAACAATTGAAGTGTCAATTCTGATTTGCCTTTTATAAAAGCAGCTAACTCTTTATCATCTGTTTTATTAACTGACATAGGGCAGGTTGTATTATGAAAATTATATTGGCAACGCTGTAGCGTTTTTGATTTCTCCCATCACAAATATACTATGTGTATTACCAATATTTTCAATAGATCCCAATCTATTCATCACAAATTCCTGGTAATGCGGCATGTCTTCCACTAATATCTTTAACATAAAATCATATTCTCCTGAAATATTATAACATTCTGTTACTTCTGGTAGCGAAACTATTTCTTTTACAAATTTCTTCCCAATCTCTCTTGTATGCTGCTTTAGGGATACATTGCAGAATACCACCAATCCCTTTTTAAGTTTCTCTTTGTTCAGCAAGGCAACGTATTTTTTTATGTATCCTTCTCGCTCCATCCGTTTTATCCTTTCGTATACTGGTGTAATGGAAAGATGTAGTTTGCTCGCCAAATCTTTGGTGGTAGTAAAAGCATTCTCCTGAAGCTGTCTCAGTATTTCTAAATCTGTTTCGTCAAGTATCAGCATAGATAATTTTTCTAAATGAAGCGCGTTTTTAATCTGTTTTTAGACATAAAAACTAGTTAATAAGCAATAAAAAGAATTAATTACTTATTAACTAGCAATATAACAGATTTATAATCTATTATAATAATTTTGTGCAGAAAATATATCTAAAAATTGTATTTATGATCACACACAACTTAGGGTACCCAAGAATTGGGGCACATAGAGAACTAAAAAAAGCTTGCGAAAAATACTGGTCTGGGCAGATTGCACAAAAGGAACTTTTAGAAACAGGCAAGAGTATACGTCGGGAAAACTGGGCACTTCAAAAAAATTCAGGCATAGAGTTAATACCCTCCAACGACTTTTCTTTTTACGACCAGGTATTGGATATGTCTTTTGCACTAGGGGCAATCCCTGAACGATACAGCAATGTCATGTTAAATAAAGAAAGTACAGAGATGGACCTTTACTTTGCAATGGCAAGAGGATTTCAGAAAGGTGGAATAGATCTACCTGCTATGGAAATGACCAAGTGGTTTGATACCAACTACCATTATATTGTACCAGAGTTTCATAAAGGGCAACAGTTCAATTTATTTTCTACCAAAGCTGTCAATGAATTTTGCGAAGCTAAACAATTGGGAATTCTTACAAAACCTGTATTGATAGGGCCCGTATCTTATTTATTATTGGGCAAAGAGAAACAAAAAGAATTTCACCGCATTGAGTTGATTAAAAATTTACTTCCGGCCTATTTGCTACTCCTGGAAAAACTGGAAGCACAGGGCGCACAATGGATACAGCTTGACGAACCTTTTCTTACGATGGATCTTTCTCAGGAAGAAAAAAAAGCCTTCCATTATGCTTATGATGAAATCAGAAAAAAATTCCCTTACCTAAATATAATGGTGGCTACTTATTTTGACTGTAGTGGAGATAACCTTGGATTATCAGTCGTATTGCCCATCAATGCGCTTCATATAGACCTGATAAGATGTCCTTCCCAACTGGACGATATTCTCTCTTCAGGGTTTCAATTATCAGAGAAGAAATTATCGCTAGGATTGGTAGACGGAAGAAATATCTGGAAAAACGATTTTAAAAAATCTTTGGCTTTTATTCACAAAGCAATCGAAAAATTAGGTAGCGACCGTGTAATGGTCGCACCCTCTTGTTCTTTGCTCCATATTCCTTATGATCTTGAGCTGGAAGCAGAAGAATCAGTATTAACTATAGAAATCAAAAACTGGATGGCTTTTGCAAAACAAAAACTTGAGGAAGTAGTCGCTCTGAAAAATCTATCCAATCCGGAAACTGAAATAAATTTCAAAGAAATCCTTCGAAAAAATAGTGCCGCTATTGAATCCCGAAGGGGCTCTGCATTGATTCATAAAACCCATATAAAAGAAAAGTTAGCAGCAATCACCGAAAAGGACTCCAAAAGGGAGAATACCTTTTCAATTCGACAAAAAAAACAACAAAAGGCCCTTCGACTTCCTTTATTCCCCACCACCACTATTGGTTCATTTCCCCAAACAGATGATATACGGGCATTGAGGGTAAAGTTGAAAAAAGGGGAATTGTCACCACAGGAATACGAACAGAAAATAAAAACAGAAATTGACATATCTATTCAATGGCAGGAAGAAATTGGCATAGATGTATTGGTTCATGGAGAATTTGAACGCAACGATATGGTAGAATATTTTGGAGAGCAATTGTCAGGATATGTATTTTCTCAAAACGGCTGGGTACAAAGTTATGGCTCCCGTTGTGTAAAACCGCCTATCATATACGGAGACATTGAACGCAAGGAAGCCATGACCGTAAAGTGGTCAGCTTACGCACAATCAAAAACAAAAAAACTTATGAAAGGCATGCTTACAGGCCCTGTAACTATTCTTCAATGGTCATTTGTTCGTGACGATCAGCCCAGAGAAACGACAACGATGCAAATTGCCCTGGCCATTCGTGATGAAGTATCCGATCTTGAGAAAGCAGGAATAAAAGTTATTCAAATTGATGAACCAGCTATAAGAGAAGGATTACCGCTAAGAAGGAAAGACTGGCAAAATTACCTCAATTGGGCAGTAAAAGCATTTAGGATCTCTTCTTCTTCTGTTGCTGATGAAACACAGATTCACACCCACATGTGTTATTCTGAATTCAACGACATTATCAGCAATATTGCAGACATGGATGCCGATGTGATTACAATCGAAACCTCGCGTTCTCAAATGGAATTGTTGGATATTTTTGCAGATTTTAACTACCCTAATGAAATCGGTCCTGGAGTGTATGATATTCACAGTCCGAGGGTGCCGTCTTCAGAAGAGATTTTGCATTTACTTGACAAAGCATTGGATGTTCTCCCTGCTAGAAATTTATGGATCAACCCTGACTGCGGCCTTAAAACAAGAAAATGGCCGGAGACTGAAGAAGCGCTTAAAAACATGGTAATGGCGGCAAGAGCTCTTCGTCTGAAAATAAAAGAAAATGCTATAATGTGATCGTTTATTGGATGGTGAAAAAAACCAGAAATCTCCTGTTTGCAAAATAAAAGAACCCCGTTAAATACGGGGTTCTTTTATTACTTACTTATACATTTGGTAGGTGGCATCCACAAGCCCGTGGGCTCTGTGAAGCTTATGCGCCTTATGATGTTTCGAATGTTTTACATAAGCTCTATGACCATGTTGACGACCATTAGCAAATATGTTACTGGTTTGTATAAGCAAACACGCTATTAGGACGGAAAATATTACGATCTTTTTCATAGTTGTACAGATTTTAACTCGTTCAATTATTATTTATGATGTAAAGATAATTGAGAACTCCGTTGGAAGTTTGGAGGAAAACTGATGGGATTCTGAAGTTCGATTGGTGTTAGTTTGTTAAGGACTTAAGATTATGATCCCGTTTGGGAAAGCCAATGAAAATAGACTTAGTAACTGATGCTATTCATTGCTGTTCTCTTTAATCCTATTTCACAAGCCCTTTCAAACTTTTCAATACATAGTCCACCTCTTCGGTTGTATTGTATTTACTAAAAGAAAAACGAAGGTGCCCATAATTTTCATCTGCTTTTATGGCTTGCAATACATGAGAGCCTATGTTCGTGCCACTAGAACAGGCACTACCCGCGGAAGCGGAAATTTTATTTATATCGAGACTAAAAAGTAACATATCCTCGAGGTCATTGCCAGGAATAGCGACGCTAAGCACTGTATACAAACTTTTATCCGAATCTTCACTGAGTCCGTTAAATTTTGCACTCGGAATAATTTCTTTCAACCCTGAAATCATTTTATTTTTTAACCCAAGAATATATTGCTTCTGTTCCTCCAAATTAGTATACGCCAATTCCATCGCTTTTGCCAACCCTATAATGCCATAAACATTTTCAGTTCCCCCACGCATATTGCGTTCTTGTCCGCCACCGTAGATATAGGGTTGTATTTTTGTATCCGCATTGATGTATAAAAAACCAACACCTTTCGGACCGTGAAATTTATGCGCTGAGGCTACTATAAAATCCGGCGCTGATTTTTCAAGATCAAAAATATAATGTCCCATCGTCTGAACGGTATCAGAATGAAAAAGAGCATCGTACTTTTTACAAAGTTCTACAACTGTTTCTATGTACAGTAAATTTCCAATCTCATTATTTCCATGCATTAAGGAGACAAATGATTTTGGATTAGCGCTAAGCAGTTTTTCAAGATCTTCTAAATCTACTTCGCCTTTCTCCTTTAACTTTACAAAAGAAAGTTTAATCTCTCCCAATTTTTCCAGCGCTTCCAGCGTGTGTAATACCGCATGGTGTTCGATAGGAGATGTAATAGCGTGTTTTATTTGATGAGAACGAATACCGGAAAGAATAGCAGTATTGTCAGCTTCTGTACCTCCTGAAGTGAAAAATATTTCGGAGGTAGCTACATTCAAAAAGCCAGCTACCGTTTTTCTTGCTTTGTCGATGGCGGCACGCACTTCTCTACCATGTGTGTGGATAGAAGAGGGATTGCCATAATACTCTACCATGTAGGGCAACATTGCCTCCAAAACCTGCTTGTCTAATGGCGTGGTTGCAGCGTTATCTAAGTATACCCGCATCTTTGGCTAATACTTCTTTGATGTCTGCTATAATTTTATTGGCCAGAAGGTCGGCTGAGGCGAGCGATTCGGATTCAGCATAAATGCGAATAATCGGTTCCGTATTAGATTTACGTAAGTGTACCCATTGTTTATCAAAATCAATGCGTACACCATCTACATCATTTATAGGCTGGTGTTTGTATTTTTCTTTAATCTCATTGATCAAACTATCTACATCAATTTCTGGTGTTAGTTCGATTTTGTTTTTAGAAATCTGATAGGTTGGAAAAGAATTTTTCAATGCAGAAATCGTTTTACCAGATTTTGCTAATTGTGTTAAGAACAAAGCGATTCCCACTAAAGCATCACGGCCGTAATGAAGTTCCGGTAAAATAATTCCACCATTGCCTTCACCGCCAATGATTGCTTTTACTTCTTTCATCTTGGTCACCACATTTACTTCCCCAACTGCAGAAGCATAATATTGACCTTTATATTTTTCCGTAACATCTTTCAATGCTCTTGTGGAAGACAAATTAGAAACTGTATTTCCAGGAGTATTCTGCAAAACATAATCGGCTACTGCTACCAGAGTGTATTCTTCGCCAAACATAGAACCGTCTTCGTTCACGAAACAAAGTCTGTCCACATCCGGATCTACAACGATACCAAGATCATGTTTTGTCTTTTTCATTTCGGCTGAAATCTGTGTAAGATTTTCAGGAATTGGCTCAGGGTTATGAGCAAAATTGCCATCCGGCTCACAAAATAATTTAGTGATTTGTTTCACGCCAAGTGCTTCCAGCAGCATCGGCACCACAATCCCTCCTGAAGAATTAACGGCATCGACTACTACTTTGAAATTTCTGGCTTCAATAGCTCTTTTATCTACCAGAGGCAATTGAAGAATCGCATCTATGTGTTTTTGAAAATAAGAAGTATTGATAGAATATTTCCCTAATTCTCTTACTTCAACAAAATCGATTTCCTCTTTTTCAGCAAGCTCAAGAATTATTTGTCCTGCTTTCGCAGAAAGAAATTCCCCTTTGTCATCAAGAAGTTTTAAAGCATTCCATTGAATAGGGTTGTGACTTGCAGTGAGGATAATCCCACCTCCTGCCTTTTCAAGAGGCACAGCCATTTCAACCGTTGGAGTTGTTGAAACACCTAAGTCTACAACATCGAGGCCCATACCTTGTAAAGCGGAAGCCACCAGCTTTGTGATCATTTCACCCGAGAGTCGTGCATCACGGCCGATAACTACTTTTTTATTTTTACTGTTTGCTTTTACCCATGCTCCATAAGCAGAGGCAAAACGCACTACATCTATAGGTGAAAGGGAATTGCCACTTCTGCCTCCTATCGTTCCGCGAATTCCGGAGATTGATTTAATTAAAGTCACTTTGTTATAAAATTAGTTATTTGTTATAGTCTGTTACTGATGAGAAGTAAGACTCAGGTAATAGGCCCAGGTGTATTTCTCCCCGATAGTTAGGGTAAGAATATCAGGGGTTAATTCTGCCACTGAATAAGCCAATACTTTACCAGTTCCGTTTGCCGTCAATATTAATTCTCTTTTCCTTTTGTCGATTCTATATTTCCCTTTCTCTACAGCGTCTTTTGAAAAAGTCATTGTATAACTACTGTCGGCATTCAACACCAGTTTAAAATCATGCAATCTGTAATAAAGTGAATCAAGTGTTGGTTCATCTGCCGGATATGCAGCGCTGTTTGTGGACCAACTTTTATTTAATTCATCCCACTTTACTATAACCTGAGCGTTTACACCCAAACTTAACAGGAAAGCTAAAATTGTTATCGTAATGTATTTATTCATAGGATTTTAATTTTTATCCAAGTCCAATTAAAATTAAACAATTACCTTTAGTGTAGAATATTGTAGAAACGCTGAATTTCTATTTATTACCCTTATACAATAACTGTACAAATTTAAGAAATAAATTGCATTATATGAGCCACTCTACAAAGAAAAACACCCGTGAAGATATGCTCAAGGCATTTGACCGAACCCTTACCGTGATGGATGAACTCCGTGAAAAATGCCCCTGGGACCGCAAACAAACGTTAGACAGCCTTCGCTACTTGACTATAGAGGAAACTTTTGAACTATCTGACGCTATTTTAGAAAAAAACAGCACTGAAATAAAAAAGGAACTGGGTGACCTAGCTTTACATATCGTTTTTTATGCACGGATCGCTTCTGAAACAAATGATTTTGACATTGCTGATGTTTTTAATGCGCTTTGCGATAAACTTATTGTTCGCCACCCTCATATTTATGGGGATGTGATAGCGGAAGACGAAGAGCAAGTAAAAAAGAATTGGGAGCAAATAAAAATGAAGGAAAAGGGTGG
>JANYCO010000124.1 GCA_025360235.1 Cytophagales bacterium | reverse complement strand
AGAACCTCAACGAAATGATTGGCTTGAGCAGCATCAAAACAAAAGTGGCGGATTAT
Organism: Cytophagales bacterium; assembly: GCA_025360235.1. Classification (GTDB taxonomy): domain Bacteria; phylum Bacteroidota; class Bacteroidia; order Cytophagales; family Cytophagaceae; genus JANYCO01. The sequence continues at coordinate 3,000 of JANYCO010000124.1, read as the reverse complement.
ACCAGTTATCTGAAATTCCTAAAACTAAGACAGGAACAAGGTTTTGAAGAGTCTCAAAAAATTTCTCTCCACTCTGTGTTTACCGGAAATCCTGGTACAGGTAAAACTACTGTAGCAAAAATGCTGGGTCAGATCTACAATAAAATGGGACTCCTCTCTAAAGGAAAAGTGACAGAGGTAGGAAGGGCTGAGCTTTTAGGAAAATTTATTGGGCAAACTGCTCCTTTGGTAAAAGAAGTAATCGAAAAAGCCAGAGGTGGTATTTTATTTATAGACGAAGCTTATTCTCTTTTTCGTGAAGGGGAAAGCACCAACGACTTCGGACAAGAAGCAATTGAGGTAATCTTAAAAGAAATGTCAGATGGAAAAGGAGACCTTGCCATTATTGTAGCAGGTTATCCAAAAGAAATGAACTACTTCCTTTCTGCCAACCCTGGTCTGCGTTCAAGGTTCAACTTATCCTTCCAGTTTGACGATTACCTTCCTCAGGAATTATTGGAAATTTCAAAATATTCACTTAAGAAAAAAAGTGTTGTACTTTCCGGTGACGGGGAATCTTTCTTATACGAAAAATTGATCGATGCATACAGAGGCCGTGATAAGTCATTTGGCAATGCACGATTTGTTACTTCTTTGATTGAAGAAGCTAAAATGAACATGGGACTTAGACTGATGCGAATGGGAGACCCATCCAAACTTACCGCAGATCAATTAAAAACTATAGAGCTGGAAGATTTAAAATTAATTTTCAAATCTTCCGAAAAAGGATTGCCTGACATTCGTCTTGACGAGGCTCTATTAGCCGAATCTATGGCCGAGCTGAATACCTTAACCGGAATGCAGGAAGTAAAAGAAGAACTTCAGGAAATTGTAAAACTTGTTCGCTTCTATCGCGAAACGGGCAAAGATGTATTAAATAAATTTTCATTGCACACTGTATTTACCGGAAACCCTGGTACAGGAAAAACTACAGTTGCCAGAATCGTAGCTAAAATCTATAAGGCTCTCGGTATCTTAGAGCGTGGACATATTGTTGAAATAGACAGACAAGGTTTGGTGGCGGGCTATATTGGTCAAACGGCTACCAAAACTATGGAAGCGATTGACAAAGCAGAAGGTGGAGTACTGTTTATTGACGAAGCTTACGCACTTGCCTCAGGCGGAGAAACTGATTTTGGAAAAGAAGCCATCGAAACACTGCTTAAACAAATGGAAGACCGCAGAGGTAGATTTGTAGTAGTGGTGGCAGGCTATACAGATAATATGCAGCAGTTTCTGGAAACAAACCCCGGTTTAAAATCCAGGTTTGACCGAACGCTGACTTTTACCGATTATAACGCCGATGAATTGACAACGATTGCTGAAATTATGTTGGCTATGGAAAACCTGAAAGCAGACCCTGCTGCACGCGAACATCTGAATAGCTACTTAAAACATCTTCATGCTACTCGTGATAAGTTTTTCGGAAATGCCCGTTCGGTAAGAAAAGTGATCAAAGAAGCTATCAAAGAGCAAAACCTTAGAATGGCTTCCCTGAGCGCTTCAGAAAGAACCACAGATATCCTTTCTACACTTACTGTAGAAGACCTCAAAGATTTCAAGATCGATGAAAATGCAGTGAACCAGGGACAAAGAATTGGATTTAGAATTTAAGGAATAGAGATAAATCGTTAATTATTAAGGAATGTGCAAAAAATTATTTCTAACAATTTGATTTATTCTTCGTAAAGGTATTTAGATTTACAAAAACAACAATAAAAAGTGGAGACCAGAAACCACTAAAAAAAACGGGGCCTAACCGAACAGCCAAACAAGTAGGAAAACCCAAACTTATAAAAACATGAATTACTATTTAGCAGTTTTAAAAAATTACGCCACCTTTGGTGGACGTGCAAGAAGAAGTGAATTTTGGTACTTTGTCTTAATCAACTCCGCTATCTCTTTTGTTCTTGGATTTGTTGGTGGAATGATCAAAGTTGAATTCCTTCACAACATTTATTCATTAGCAGTTTTAGTTCCAACAATTGCTGTTGGTGTTAGAAGAATGCATGATGTAGGAAAAAGTGGATGGTTCCTATTAATTCCAATTTACAGTTTGATTCTTGCTGCTACTGCTGGTGCAACGGGAGATAACGAATATGGTGCTGATCCTAAAGCTACTCCTGCAGCTTAATCAATCCGTAAATTAATTTATTATAAACGGGTACGGATAGAAATGTTCGTACCCGTTTCCTTGTTTTATCCTCTTCATTTAGATGAACAGAAGGATTTGCACCGCTAATACAATACTATAAAATAAACATGAGTTACAACATTCAACTATACCGAAAAGAAGTTAAGAAAAAACACATCACTTCTAACGATGAAAATTTTTTCGAATCAGAAGAAAACCTTGTTCCATTTACAAAAGAACAAAAAGAATATCTAAAAAAACGTCTTTTAAGATCTGGGTATATCATTGAAAACGAAGAAAACGAAATTATCGCTTTTGGCTTTAAAAAGGACAACGCAACAACTGCCTTGCTCACAAATAGCGGACTCTTCTTTTCATCTTCAGGTGATGGAATAGTTGAAATAAGCATGACCTCTTCTGAGTTTACAGATACGGAGGAATTTTTAAAATATGACCCACAGGATAATGGTTGGGAGGAAATATAATCAACCATTATATTTGTTACTCAGTGCAATTTTTAATTTACAACCCTAACCCCTTTAAGAGTAATGTATTGGTAGAACATCCATACCTCATAAGCCTCGGCTAGTTCAAGAGTACTCGTGCCAGCTTACGAAGCGAATTACAGAAAATAATTTCTAATAATATCTTTGTAAAAATTATCACACTCCCAATAATCGCTGTGTGTTATAAATTCTTTCGATTTGAACTGACAATCTATATTGGATAATTTGTCGTAGTAATCCAATCCTCCACTCACATAGTCTTTGTGATCGTAATAATTTCTCCATTTAATATCGTCAAGAAAACGCACCAGACAAGGCTTG
>JANYCO010000663.1 GCA_025360235.1 Cytophagales bacterium | reverse complement strand
CATGAAAAAAATGCACGATTGGTATACCTTACAGGAAAATCTAAGTCTTGAGGTAAACGCTACCATTTATTCTGGTCGTAATATTTTGAGTACAACTCAGAAAGGTCTTTTGCAGAAAAAAGGAACTGATTTTCTTTATATAATCGACGATTCGGAAATGCTTGTGACGGGTAATTCCCTGATTATGGTTAGCCGATATAACAAAAGAATTATCTATCGCAAAATTAGTCCTAAAGAAAAAGAGCTTCTTGGGAAATCTACCTATATAGGCAAAACAGATAGCCTTGCACAACAATATGATTCAATCGTTTATGAATTGACAGGAGATCAATTAAAACATTATACGATATATACTTCAAAAAAAATAATAAATAAAACAGACCTCTGGTTAGATCAGCAAACCGGGGCGCTTAGAAAAATGGATTATTATTACAACCCAACGCTCTATAAAAGTTTGTATAAAGGAGATGTCTTATTTAATGATATAACAAAAAGTAAACCTGTAGTACCAGATTTGTTTTCTGAAGAAAGAATTATTCAGAAAACAGGAAATACATATATACCAAGTACTGCTTTTAAAAATTACGAATTGAAAATAGTAAGCGAAAAAATAATAGAGGAGTAAATAAGAAGCTACGCTTAAATTTTGTGATCTATTAAAGACAAAGAAGCAAACAAACGGTTGAAAAGAATAAAGAAATAATAATTTTAAAATTATATAGATCTAATATATGAGGAAAGAGCTTGGACTTATTCTAACCAGTATAGTATTAATGCTGTCAACGCTGACCGTTCTGGCTGGAGAAGGAGATATTGTGCAGAAAATTGATAAGGCTAATCTTATCAATGGAGCTTCTATGCAGATAGTAGACCCTCAACAATCGATTCTATCAGGTATTACGAATAATAATTCTTTTCGCGATTTTTACACCAAAGTTGCTCTGGTTTATGGAAGGGAAAATAGAACAGATCTGGAAACAAACAACGACTGGAGTTATACGGTAACTTATCAGTTAGAATTTTTTGATCGGAACTATGTAAAACAAGGAGCAACCGTTACCGGAAATAGTCTTACCATTTCCTTCAATAAAATCAGTCCTAATCCTGTTTACCAGTCAACCGGTGTTTTTAATCAATCGCTTAATAATTACGGAAACGTAAAATTTACGCTAACAAGTATTCCTTCTTATACCGGAACACCGCCATCAGACATCAGACTTGAAATGACGCTGGTAGACAGCACACAATACGGCATGTCTCAAAGTATCGGTATAGCGATGGGAAGAAACAACAACCAGATCTATTGGTCTTATATAAAAGGTGCAGAATATTATCAATTGGAATATGTATACATAGATGCAAGGAACAATATACAACCGGCTTCTTCCGATGCAGCTTTCCTTGTTAAAGAACCAGTGAGAATTACTACTTCCAATCAATTTTATCAATTGGATCTTACCTATCCACAAGGCAATGTATACTATCGTGTAAGAGGAGTTGGAAGATATATTAATTCTGGAAGCTATAGAGAAAAGTATACGATCTGGTACTCTACTCAACCTACAATTCCTGTTGGTAGCGCAGCCTCTTTTCAACCTACACAAAACTGGCAGTATGTCACTTCTTTTGCAGAAGAAGGGAAATTTAAAAAAGTAATGAGCTATTATGATGGAAGTCTCCGAAATCGACAGGTACTTACAAATATTAGTTCTGATACCACCGTATTGGTTGCAGACACAAAATACGATTCCGAAGGTCGTGGTAATGTGAGTATACTTCCCATGGCGCTGAAAGGCTCTAATCTTAGTTTCAATAGTAGTTTTAATACTTTCCCGGATGGGAAAAAATCTTATGACGATTATTTTCAAGGAACTACTACCGGTAATGCTCCTTTGAATTCAACTGCTCATGCTGCTCAGTATTATTCTTCAGCAAATGCAGTAGAAAACACAAACAGAGACTATCTTCCTTCTGCCAATGGTTATCCATACTCGCTTACCCAATATTTAGCAGATGGAACTGGAAGAGTCTGGAGACAGAGCAACGTAGGAGATGCTTTTGCACTAAAAGATCCGGATAATGGAGGACATTATACTCAGCATATGTATGGGACCCCAAATGCAACAGAATTGCAACGTCTTTTTGGCTCTAACATTGGTGCAATCAGTCATTACAAAAAAAATGCAATAATCGATCCCAATGGGCAGATCAGTATCTCTTACCTTGATCAGGAAAGTAGAGTCATTGCTACTGGCCTTGCTGGTAATAATCCTGATAATGTAGAAATTCTTCTCTCTGACACTAGCTATGCTTTGAGTGTAAGTCTTGATGGATCGAACGTTGTTGATAAGAATAATTTCACCAGTACTTCTGTAAATAAAATTGACAATGTAGTAAAAGGAACCAAATACAATTTTACATACAACCTGACAGGAGTAATTAATCAGGCGAAAGGATTTTTGAATATATGTAAAGCATGTAGCTACGATCTGAAAATTCATGTACTGGATAATTTTGGAGACACTCTGTCTCCAACAAGTGTACAACCTACACCGGGGAGTCCGGGTAAAATGGTAATCGTAAAAAACATTAGTGCAAGTACTGTTTCCTGCTCAGATAGTTCCTATACGCTTCCTTCTTTGGTAGCTGCTACTTATATATTTAATAAAATAGGTCAATATACTATTATAAAAGAATTATCGCTGAATGCTGGAGCGATCGCTTTTCTGATTGATAGCTTAAAAAATACTCCTCACTCGGGTTATCCGGATTCCTCTCATTTTGTGAAGAAAGCTCTTGCTAAAGTTGATACTTCCATGTGTAGTCTGAATTGTACAGACTGTAACAGCCAGATAAACTATACGATCAACCGCTGTACT
>JANYCO010000659.1 GCA_025360235.1 Cytophagales bacterium | reverse complement strand
TTCCGTTTCTATTTAGGTCTAGTATAACTTTCAGTTGATATTCTCCAGGCTCTAACCAGGTATAATAGAATTTTGTAGGGTTAATTTTGCTGTCTATTACCTTTCCCTTATTATCAATTAGTTGTAAGATATAGTAGGGTTCGTTACAAACAACTTTTCCTCCAATAATACCATAATTTTCTTCTTTCTTATATATAAATTTGTTTTTGAGAGACAGAGAGCTGTCTCCTGTAAGACTTATAAAGGCTCCCTTTTGGAAAGAGAACGTTATGGAATCTTTAAATTGCGATAGATTGTCAATAGTTATTGTTAGATCTGAACTGTCTGATTTAAGTAGCAGTTTTGTAGAATCTACAGTGTTAGTATCCTTGCTTATTTTTATCAGGGAATGATTTATTTTACCGATCGGTTTATTAAAAGTTAAAAGTATTTTTTGATTTTTAATGAGTTGTTTGTTTTTTGGTTCGACTTCAATGTAGAATGTATTTTTTTTGTCTTTATTTTTATATTCTTCAAATAGTACTTTGGTGCTGTTGTTTGTAATGTTGCCACTTGAATCGGTAAGTTGATAGTATAGTGTAATACTATCTTTAGAATTGAAGGTATTGAAGAGACGAATTGTTTTTCTGTTTTCTGTGATATCAGAAATTATTTTATTGTTGTCTGATTTTATTAAATAGGTTTCTACTCCTTCGTTAATCGTTAAGAGATAGTATTCAAACTCTTGTTTGCTATTAATAATTTCGGGAGCTTTTGTATCGGATTGAGTTAATCCTAATTTTATTTTGCTGGTTTCTTTATCAATTCGCAGATCATAGAGGTAAGCAATATTTTCTTTTTCGTTGTCGTATAAATAATTTTTATTTAGATCTTGAAGAGCATAAACATTATATGTTCCTTCTTTTATATTATTTATTGTGAAATTTCCGGAAGCCCCTGTTTTAGCGAAGTACAGAGGTTTGCTATTTTTAATTGTGCAAGTATCAGAAGTACTGTAAAGTTGAATGGAAATATCTTTTATTCCGCCTCCTTTCACAAAATTATAGGCTTGACCTTTTAGAAAAAGAGAATCGATAAAAGGTCCTGTACTAAATGCAAGGGTTAAATTTTTTGTGTAATTTCCTTTTGTAACGTCTTTTATAGATTCACCAAAATTTATACTGTATGTAGTGTTTTCCTTAAACTCATTGCGAAATCTTATCGTTACAACTTTCTTTTTTGTAATAATGTCGTATTGACTTTCTGTGAGAGGAGAAATGATCATTGTTTCTCTAAGTTTTGAAGCGTCTACGTTTTCATTAAAATAAAGCGTTAACGTTTTTCCTTTGAAGTTAACGCTGTTATTTTTTGGAAGCATTTTTTTTACTACTGCTGCCGAATCATCATCTGGTCCACCCGTTGGAGGTTTGATATTTGCACATGCAGAAAAAAGTACAATTATCAGTAGGATAAAAAAGTTGGAAACAGGATTAGACATTTTTTTTGAATACGTAGATTAGACTCGAATAATTTTTGTTTGTTGAGGCTTTTCTATTTGACTTGAGTCCATTAAGGAATGCACGAAGATAATTTGTTTTTCCGAATTTATATTTATCGCTGAGCATGCTTACATAGAAGGAATCAAATAGCATTGGTTGAGTATCTGTTTTTATGAAATTCTGTTTATTCAACAAGTTATCCATATCGGAAGGAGTGAAGTGATAGAGGTGCCTTGGAACATCATAAGCAGCCCAAAATTCTTTGTAAGTAGTTGAATCATAGGACAAACAGTTTGGAACAGCAATAATTAGACGCCCATTTGTCTTTAGCAGTTTGTTAATATGTTGAAGATTTTCGTTGAGTTTGTGCACATGTTCAAGTACATGCCACAGCGTAATAACGTCGTATTTATTTTCTTCTTTTATTGAATGGAGGTTGTCAAAAATCGTTTGTCCTGTGTTTTTTTCTGCAAGTGTTCTTGCGTTAGAATCTGGTTCCATTCCTTCTATTTTCCATCCATCTTCTTTACAAGTCTGTAAAAAGTATCCGGTACCACAACCAATATCAAGGATGAGTCCTTTATTTGTGGCTGCATTATTTATCAGATTGAGTTTCGATTTTAGAGATCTCTTTCTTACGAAATGATAGAGCTTGTTAATGATTCCTTTCTTGGTATCGCTATGAGAAATGTAGTCTTCTGATTGATAATACTTGCCTATTGTATCTTCAGAAGGGACAGGATTAGTAAACCTGAATCCACAGTTTTTGCACATGGATATGTTGAAAGTTTCCCCTGAGATACTATAATCTTTTACTGAAAGATGTTTGTCTAATTCATGTCCTGAGCAAATGGGACAGGTTTTTAATTCTATTAGCACTTCTATTTAATTCTATTGGTTATACATTTGAACATATCAACATTGTTGTTGATTCACTTATCTACCGCCCTAAATGGATCATTAAAACAGAAATATCGGAGGCGCTTACGCCGCTTATTCTGGATGCCTGGCCGAGGGTAAATGGTTTTAATTTTTTTAACTTTTCTCTTCCTTCTGTAGATAGTGCAGCAATTGTAGTGTAGTCAAGATTGTCGTTTAATTTATAATCTTCAAGGGATTGAAGTTTTTCTGCCATCAATTCCTCTTTCTCTATATATTCATAGTATTTGGTTTCAATGGTAGCTTGTTCGATCTCTTCTTGTGTAAACTTTGATACTATTTCATGTATAGAATTATTGACATGCATTAATTCGGTTAGTTCTATATTCGGCCTTTTTATAAGGCTAAAGAGTGTTGCTTTTTCTCTTATTCCAGCAGAATCTTTACTTTCGAGGAATCCATTTATTTCATCAGGAGTAACCTTTACTTGTTTTAGAAGTTTTTGTAATTCTTTAGAATGAGAAAGTTTCTTATTCATTGTATCTAGTCGCTCTTGTGAAGCAAGGCCTAATTGATAGCCTTTTCCAGTAAGGCGGATATCCGCATTGTCTTGTCTTAGCAATAATCTAAACTCTGCTCTGGAGGTAAACATCCGATAAGGTTCGTCTGTTCCTTTGTTAACTAGATCGTCAATTAGCACACCGATATAGGCTTCTGATCTTTTTAGAATGAAAGGTTCTTCTTCTTTTACCTTATTATGGGCATTTATACCTGCCATTAGGCCCTGACAAGCGGCTTCTTCATAACCAGTAGTGCCGTTTATTTGTCCTGCAAAATAGAGATTCTTAACCAGCTTTGTCTCCAGAGTAAGGTCTAATTGCATAGGAGGGAAGTAATCGTATTCAATCGCATAACCTGGTCTAAACATTTTTACATTCTCAAAGCCTGGAATTAACCGCATTGCTTTTTGTTGCACGTCTTCAGGAAGGGAAGTAGAAAACCCATTTACATAGATTTCTATAGTGTCCCAACCTTCTGGTTCAACAAAGATTTGATGTCTTTCTTTATCTGCAAAACGGGTTACTTTATCTTCTACCGATGGACAATACCTTGGTCCTCTTCCTTGGATCCTTCCTGCATACATTGGGGATTTATCAAAGCCTTTTCTAAGTTCTTCATGAACTTCATTATTGGTATAGGTTACCCAGCAACTTTTTTGAGTTTCGGGTGTTTTAGTATCTGTATAGGAGAATTTGCCACATATTTCATCTCCCTTTTGTTCTTCCATTTTGGAATAATCAAGACTTCTACCATCTACTCTTGGAGGTGTTCCTGTCTTCATTCTTCCTGATTCAAAGCCTAATTGAATGAGTTGTTCTGTTATTCCAGTAGCAGCTTTCTCGGCAGTTCTTCCTCCTGAGAATTGTTTCTCGCCTATGTGGATTACTCCATTTAGGAAGGTTCCATTGGTTAGAACCACTGCCTTGGCTCCTATTTCTATTCCCATGCCGGTTCTCACGCCACAAACTTTTCCATCTTTAATGATAAGTCCTGCTACCATTTCCTGCCACATGTCAACGTTGGGATTCCTTTCCAGCGTTAGTCTCCACTCTTCGGCAAATTTCCAACGGTCATTTTGTGCCCTAGGGCTCCACATAGCAGGTCCTTTTGAAAGGTTTAGCATGCGGAATTGAATCATGGTTTTATCCGTTACTATCCCAGACATTCCGCCAAGCGCATCCACTTCTCTAACGATTTGCCCTTTTGCAACGCCTCCCATAGCAGGATTACAGGACATTTGTCCAATCCGGCTCATGTCCATAGTAATCATCAGTACTTTTGAGCCCATAGCGGCAGCGGCATGAGCGGCTTCGCAACCCGCATGTCCGGCACCAACTACTATTACATCGTATTCTTTAAACATATTTAGTTTTGGGTCATTAGTTTTGAGTCATTAGCGTTGTTTCACGTGAAACAGTAGAAATTTGGAAGTTATGCTTAAACAAATGTTTCACGTGAAACATCCATTAGCCTTCTAAATACTAATTACTCAGGACTAAAATCTAAGATGCAAAGATAAAGAAGAATCTTGTAATCTGTTAGTAATAGGTGTATAAACTGTTGGGTATTGTCTCTTAGTTGAGATCTTGTTTATATTGTGTTCTTAAATGGGCATTTGTAAGTATCAAATAGGTTTAAAATCTTGATAATATGTCTATAAGCTTTCGGGTGTGTATAAGGATGTTTAGAAGCCTTTGGAGTTTGTAAGAAACGCTTCTTGATGGATTAAATGTTCAGATCTTGTAGATAAACGAAATGTTGGATTTGAAATGTTGGTATATTGTTTCAAAGCTGTGTGAAAGGGTGTTTATAATGTACTTATTGGTGTATAGCTATGTTTATAATCGATTTTGCGTTGAGATCTTGTTTAATACATGTTAGGAAAGCTTCCAGTATCTTCTAAGAGTTAAAGAAGTCCAGGAGTAGATGTTTGAAAGTATGTTTATTTCTTGTGAATAGAGAGAGCGTTGTTTATTGTTTTGTGCCTAAGTTCTGTTTATAGATGTTGGTAGTCTGTCTTTCTGTTGGTAACTTGTTCTTAGGTCATACTCAGCAAAGAGGCCATTTTCTTTGGGCAAATGGTATTAACTTGTTTATTTCTTGTTGGTAGAGGATCTTCATGTTTATTCTTTGTTCCTAACTTGTGTCGATAGATGTTGGTATTTCTTTATTTGGTTTATATCTAGTTCTTAACTGTTGGGGGGTTTACATGTTGTGCATAGCTTGTGGACGGCAATATCGTTCCACGTGAAACACCCGCTTTGTTAATTCGCTTAATTTGAGGATTGTGTTCCACGTGGAACGGCTGTGACGGTTTTTTTCGTTACAAGCAACTCTTGTTTCAGAAATGTTCTAATACTGGTGAAGGATCAGTATTAGAGTGCAGCAAAAATCCCGAAACCATTGTTTTTGTCTTCACCAATGGCATTCATATAAGGCAGGCTGATCTTTCCAGTTGACAGGAAAACAATCAGGGCTACTTCCCCGGAAGGGGGATTAATATTAATAGAGTAACGATTCCTGATTTACGAAAGCTCCGCAGAAGCGATATCAGCGAATTTTTCATGACAATTAACGTCCAAAATATCGCTCCTACGGAACGTTGAGGTGGTGCTAGATTATTCGGTTTGTATTAGGATTAATCCCCTTCTGGGGAAATCGGTTTTGATAAAACAGCAAATATTCTATATTTAAATAGTATTGGTCTCTTCACCATTGAAGTCAATCTAAGAATCTGGAAAGTACAAGTATTTATATAAAGAGTAGTTAAGAGTTCATTCGACCTCTATGGGCTAGTACTATTTATTTCTTCAGATCCTATAAGCGTAGAAATAGCCAGAACTTAGCATTATTGTCATCCATTTGGAAGGTACCGCATTTGTGGAAATTCGAGAGAAAATGATTGGGAAAGAATAAATAAAATCTTGTCTAATAATTAATCTGAAAATTTTTGAGAATAGTTCAACTACAATAAAGCGGTTGGAATATTAACAAGAGAAATTAAATAATCCACAAATTACAAACCTATTGTACACAGATTATGCACGGAAATTTTTATATCCTATCTTTCGTGTAATTGAGAAGTTACGATCAATTAATTAACGCCAAATAAAAACGCCAAACAAGAATGAAACAAAAACCATTAATTGAAAAAGTTCTTACCGCCGAAGAACAAAAAAAGCTCACGCCTGATGATGTGATCCAAAGTCTGAAAGAAGGAAACTGTCCTGCAAACACATCCAACATCTCCCACGTGCGCCTATCATTCACCTCCTAGCATTATTTTTCTCATCCAAACACAGGAACGAGGTGCACTGAAAGGGTTTATATCCTCTTCAGCTGGTAAAGCTTAGAAGCTGGAACTTCAGCAGTATTAACAACGTGAGGCAGGGCATTTCTTCTTAACACAAACCTGTTAAATTTTTGGCGGTATGATCTTGGAGGTGCGGACTATTAGGTTGAACTTCGGAGATATCAGTATGCATTCTGAGTATGTGGCAGAGAAAGTGGGCTCCACGGTCCACAAGGTTGGAATTGTTTGCCAACGTCGTAACAAGCAAGAGACGGCTATGTCGAGCTGTCAGCAAACCCTTGATCAAAATCTCTGCGCCAAAACGAACAGAAACCAACATTATTAATGGCGTCAGTTCAGATGGACCACGTACTTAAAAGAGGCAACATGCAATTACATCCTCGCCCTTGTCCTAAGA
>JANYCO010000622.1 GCA_025360235.1 Cytophagales bacterium | reverse complement strand
AAATAAAAGGTATTGGGACAACCTCTTTTTCTTTGGCGTGCAGTTCTATTTTATATTTTATTTTTGCAAACAAAAACGGAGAAGGTTCAACCGGTGTTAATTTCCCCAAATCGTTAATTAGTTTATCTGATTTATCGTGCTCTTGTTCCATATTGATTTAGACGTTTATTTTATAGTAAACTTGTGTTTCTTAAACATTTTTATTTATTTGATGGTGTTCTTCCTTATAAAGGGAATGTTAATCAATTGATTTTCAAATAACAAATTCAGGGATATTTCGTATATAGGCATAATATTTGTTAAACAAAAAATAAAACAAGTGTATTATGAAAAAGATAAGTCTGGTTTTCTTGATCACATTATTTGTGCAAATAGTAGGTTATTCTCAGGTTATTAATAATCTGGTTGTATTCTCTAACGATGGTGAAAAATTTATATTAATTCTTAATGGAGATAAGCAAAACCTGGAACCTAACAACAAAGTTACAGTTGTCGGGTTAACATTGAAGGTGTATAAAGTAACACTTCTGTTCGAAAACAGTAGACTTAAGACGCATAATACAACGCTTACTTTTTTCGATACCAACACAGAATGTACTTATACATTAAATCCCCATGGAAAAAAGCATACTATGGATTATGTAACGTCTACTCCGATTAACCAGGCACCACCGCAGACGCAACAAAATACAACGGTACCTACCAATACAACCATACCAACCTATACACCTTCTACCACTACAACAAATAAAATTACCACTACCACTACAACTTCCACATCAACAAATACCAATACCACAATTCCTACTCACTCAACTACTCCCATTAATAATAGCAATAATGGAGACATCAAAATCGGTGGTCAAAAAGAGAATATAGATGTAGGAACAAATGGAGTGAAATTTAATTCTCATCTTATAAATATGAATGTTGATGAAAAAAATAAAAACGTAACTACCACAGTACATGTACTTGGAAAAGACATTAACTTAAATAAATCCATCAAAACCGGATGTAATTCTCCTATGTCTGGGCTGGACTTTGATGAAGGAAAGAAAGGAATCGTGAGTCAGACAAAAGACAGTACTATGTTGATAGCGGCACTTAAGATAACCAATGCTAATTGTATGCTTACTTCTCAGTTAAGTGAGGTAATGGTACTTTTCAATACGGATTTGACAAGACTTCACTTTGCAAAAGGCGCCTATTCGCATACTTCAGATCTACATAATTTCGGTAAACTGGAAGATACATTTACCAGCGAAGAAGGCAAAAAGGATCTTCATAGTTTTATTAAGAGCCAGTAATAAACTAATTTTTAATTCACTTCCAACTCCACGCTCTGGGTCACCTCCGAAGAAGTTCCTACCATAATTTTAAACGTACCTGGTTCCACGGTGAATTGCATATTGATGTCATAGAATGCGAGGGAAGATTTGTCTATGGTAAACATTACGGTTTTAGTTTCTCCGGCATTTAAAGAGATGCGTTCAAATCCTCTTAACTCTTTTATTGGTCTGGTTACCGAGCTCACATTGTCGCGAATATAGAGTTGCACAACTTCATCTGCTTTCATGCTGCCTGTATTGGTTACGTCTACGCTTACAGTCGAGCTTCCTGTTTTGCTTATTTTTGTTTCTTTCAGTTTTAGATTACTGTATTTGAAATCTACATAACTCAATCCATGTCCGAAAGTGTACAAAGGTTGGTTGTCAGAAAGCATATAATCATAGGCCCTTGACATAGGTTTATAACTGTAGTAAGCTGGGATGTGCCCAACTGATTTTGGGAAAGACACCGTTAATTTTCCTGATGGTGCAACATCGCCGAAAAGAATATCTGCCGCCGCATTGCCCGTTTCCTGACCCATGTACCAACCTTCAAGGATAGCAGGCACATTATTTTTTAAATAATTAATCGAAAGTGGACGACCACCCATAAGGTATACCACTAAAGGCTTTCCGGTTACCATCACTGCTTTTACCAGATCCATTTGTGAACCTAAAAGATCCAGCGAAGTGCGGTCCCCCTGATGGTTGGTCCACCAGGCTTCACGACAAGTGTTTTCATTGTCTCCGATTACCAATACCACTACGTCTGATTGAGCAGCGATTTTTTTAGCTTCTTCTATCAGGGGAGCATTTTCTTCAGGAGTGGCGAGCACCGCATTGGCTGCGTATTTCCAATTGTAATAGGAATTCTTCTTGTGCGTTTTTGTGATCTCGCATCCTTTTGCATAAACTACTTCGGCTTTCCCCTTAACTTTATTTTTGATCCCTTCTAAAACAGAAATGTTATAAAGAGGAGTGCCACTATATCCGCCAAGGTAAGCGTAGTCAGCATTCGGGCCGATCACCGCAATTTTTTTATATTTTTGTGCAGAAAGAGGAAGCAATTTATTTTCATTTTTCAAAAGCACGATAGATTCTTGCGCAGCTTTCAGTGCAAGCGCTTTGCTCTCTGGTTTGTTTACCTGATCAAATGCTTTTTTAGCATCCACATAAGGGTTGTCAAATAAGCCCAGTTTAAATTTTAACGTGAGTAGTTGTCGCACATAACTATCTACCAACGCTACGTCCAGTTTACCTTCCTTTACCAAACCAACAACAGAAGGATAAACATCAGGTGTTGGAAGTTCGAGTTGTACACCTGCTTTCATTACCATAAGAGCAGCTTCGGATGGATTGGCAGCAATTTTATGGTCGTTGTAGATTTGTCTTACACCGTCATAGTCAGAAACGATAAGGCCTTTGAAGCCGTATTCTTTTCGTAGCACGTCCTGGAGCAACCATTTGTTGGCATGTGAAGGTACACCATCAACTTCGTTGTATGAAGCCATTACAGCGCCAGGATTAGTATTCTTTACTACATATTCAAAAGGATAAAGATGTACTTCCCTAAGTTCGCGCATCGATACGTTGCCAGGACTTCTGTTTAGCCCACCTTCCGGGGTACCATGTCCTGTGAAATGTTTTAATGTAGCCAAGACATGATACCGATCTATTTCTCCAGTAACACCACCTTGCAATCCCTTTACCTGAGCGGCTCCTAAACGGCTGTTGAGGAAAGCATCTTCTCCGTATGTTTCTTCGATCCTTCCCCAACGGGCATCACGTGCCACATCCAAAATAGGTGTAAGGGCCTGCTGGCCTCCACGTATACGCATTTCACGGGCTACTACATCGTATACTTGCTCAAATAGTTTCGTGTCCCAAGAAGAAGCCAAACCAATTGTCATTGGGAAACTCGTTGCGTTGGGTTTCATTAGGCCATGGCAGCCTTCGTCATGAAAGATAGCCGGGATTCCTAGTCTTGTTTTTTCTAATAAATATTTTTGAATGGCGTTTCTGAACTGGATGTCTTTCTGAATAGGCAGATTTATTGGACCAACCTGACCAATGCCATTCTTGAAAATATCTTTGAAGAGCTCTTCTTTAAAAGTACTGTCACCAATCAAGGTTTTAGAATCGTCCGGATCCCAGAAGCCGATGAGTTGGGCTACTTTTTCTTCCAAGGTCATTCGCTTTAGAAGATCTTCTACACGGTCCTCTGTTTTGGCCGCTGTATTTTTATAGGTAGGTTTTTCTTCTAGTGAAGCACTGGTCATAAGCAGAATCGCTGCTGTACAAAAACCTCCAAGAATCAATTTATTTAAGCGCTTCATCCCTTATTCTGTTTAGATAGACCAAATATACGAAATAATCTAATTAATTATTGTCAAAAATACACTAATTAATTATTCAAGTCAAGAATTTGATTAAAAATATTTTAAATTGGATTAAATCGCGAAACATTCTTTTAGAGAAAAGCTGTGGTTGGCTTGATTTTATAGTCAACACAATTGTTTGTTATGATGTCAAAATTGGGCCATATCGCTTTCTTTATCTTAGCTTTGCATATAAATCTATTTTTATGAAAATAAGAGCAATCATTACAGGAGTCACCGGAATGGTGGGAGAAGGTGTATTACACGAATGTCTTCAACATCCGGAAGTAGAACAGGTGTTGGTCATCAACAGAAAACCATGTGGCATAATACACCCTAAACTAAAAGAAATTGTACACAGTGATTTTTATAATATAACACCAATAGAAAATCAACTGACAAATTACAATGCTTGTTTCTTTTGTCTTGGCGTAACATCTATAGGCCTGAAGGAGCCCGAGTATCATAAGCTGACTTACGACCTTACCATGAACGTAGCAAGAACGCTTTCAAAACTCAATCCGGACATGACGTTTTGTTATGTGTCCGGTGCCAGCACAGACAGTACTGAAAAGGGGAAGAGTATGTGGGCGAGGGTGAAAGGGAAAACAGAAAATCATTTGATGCAACTGCCTTTCAAAAAAGTATATGCTTTCCGCCCAGGGTATATGCATCCTACAAAAGGACTGAAAAATACATTGAACTATTATAAGTACCTCAGCTGGCTTTATCCGGTATTTAGAACGCTCTTTCCTAATTCTGTTTCTACACTTGCACAACTTGGACAAGCCATGATCAATACAGTGAACAAGGGACCTGAGAAATCTATTCTGGAAGTAAAAGATATTAATGAATTGGCGAATAAGAAATAGTTAAAGAAATTGTTCTGGCTTGACTTCAACAATAACACCTTCTTTTACTTCCCAAAACCAACAACGAAAATCTTTATTGTTTTCATATTTTTTCCAGGGAGTATCAGCTGCGTTAACTTCTTCAGATAGAAATTTAGAAACCACATAAAAAGAGCCATCACCGTTTCCGTTTCGCCAATCTTCACCATACATTTTTTGTAAAATCTTTTCCTTACTATTGAGAGCGAGTTTTCCGTTTTCTGTCCAATCGGATGGAAGTGCAATAAATACAATACAAGTATAAGATGCGAAAGATGTAGATCCACCATAGAATCCCAAACCATCGGAGACGGAAATTTTAAAAAGCTTATTTTGCATATTGCCCTATTTGGTTAGACTAATATACGTATGAATAATTAAAAATCATTTCCCACAGTTTCCTGATCCAGGATTATTTCATAACGTAGCGAATCGATTTGATAATTGCTTATAGTGTCGTTTCTTTTTCTGTAAAGCACTTGAAATAAAAATTCTTCCCGTTCTACACAATCCAGCATCCCATTCTTACCAGCATAAATATAATCATCAGTAAGTGCCATTGGTCGTATAAAATTAGTTTCTACCAGTTTATTTTTACAATAACTATTGAGGGTTCGACTGCCATATTGGTAGTCATAAATTGTATCCTTGAAAGTTATAACGGGTTTATACATCCTAAACCTTGGAACAAGATTGTGTTTGGCGTAATGTACCTGTGCATTGTTTTTGATATTCTTCCAGGTAACAGCACTGGTGGCATCTCTCCTGAGCCATACATTCAGATTAACGGAGTAGGAGGGTTTGATTTCGGCATTAGTTTTAATTTCTTCTTTGGAGGGGCTAGAATTATTGCAAGAAAAAAGACCCACGAAAATGAGTAGACAGAATTTATCTTTCATGATTTAAGCAATTTTCGGCAGGAGATTACTTTCTGCGTATCCGAATTTTCGCCTTATTTTCTTCACCATGCAGAAGACGAACGATGTTCTTTTGGTGTGTAATAACCACCAGTAAAAATATAACAAAGCCAAAGATGATGACTACAAGGCTATGTTCATCAGGTCGGTATTTTGGGGAAATAAGCAGGATCGGGAATACCAACGCAGCAATCATTGAACCTAGTGAAACGTATTTGGAAAGCAATAAAACGAGTACGAATACCAATAGGCAAAGCAATGCGGCTTCTATATGTACAGATAAAACCATTCCCAATAGGGTGGCAATTCCTTTTCCTCCTTTAAAACCAGCATAAACAGGAAAAATATGGCCAATTACAGCGGCTATACCAAAAATCAATTTAAATAAAACCAGGTCCTGAGGATAAATAAGATCTGCATAAACTAAAAGTGCAGCGCCTTGCGTGGCGGTCCAGCCTTTTAATACATCAATGCACAATACAACGATACCTGCTTGTTTGCCAAGTACACGGAAAGTATTGGTAGCACCGGAGTTGCCACTTCCATGTTCTCTTACATCAATTCCAAAATAAGCCATACCATACCATACTGCCGTTGGAAAAGATCCAATCAGATAAGCCGCAATGGCAGACAATACGATGTAAAATTCAGAATTCATATTATAATGTCTTTACGACATTTTTTATTCAAAAGTTTTAGTCCCCCTTATTTTGAGCACCAAAGTCCTAACATGGACTTCAAAGGTACTTAATTTTCTTTATTTAAACAAATCCTTCATTTTGTCCTGATCCTGTTTGGACTTTTGCTGATCCTCAATAGTAGGTTTTTGTTTTTCTTGTTCTTGAGTATCAGGGGCCGGCTCATTGTTCTGATCAGGCAATTTGTACTCATCATAATTAGGATCGTTCTTCTTTTTCTTCTTTTTTGTAGTAGTAGGGGGAGGAGTATTTTCTTTTGGTTTTTCCTCTTTTCCTATTTCCGGTTCGTTGATGTCAATATCACCTGGTTCATGTTCTTTCTTTTCTTCTTTGATCTCTTCTTCCTGCTGAACATCTTCTTTTTCAATTTCTTCTTCTGACTCGTTCAGGTAGTGATTTTTAAATTCGTGAATGAATTTACCTTTTTCAATAGCTTCTGCTGCTACAAAATAAAACTTGCTACGATCGGCCATTTCTCCTTTTGATTTGCCAGCTATTGCTTTTACAACTGCTTCATCCGAACTGGTGCAGGCGAGCCTGTTGTCGCTGTAGGTAATGAAATGCCAGTTGCCGGGAGTAGGTTCGATATAGATGTTGACGATGTCGCCACTTTTTGCTTTTCTTATTTCGATGAAACCATTTACAGATTTGTTTATGGCAGTTTTCTGAACGCCGGCAATCTCGATTTTTCCTACACTATAAAACGCCTTATAAACAGAGGACCATTTGAGATTTACTTTGGAGAAAATAATTGACTTGGCCATTTCCCCATTTAAATTTCCAAGCGTTGCTCCCCCCATACTTGCTTTGGCTTTATAATTTTCCAGTCCGGTTTGACCAACTATAGCGGCGATCTTTCCGTTCAGACTTTCGTTATCTGCAATTTGTTGTTCTGGTGAGTACAGCGAATCCATTAGAAGATTATCACAGGCACCTTTTATACTTATTCCCAGAGCGGCTGTAATCTTGCTGTTCATGTTAACGTTGAAAGCAAGTAGCGTATTGAAATTATAATTGTTCTCTTTCAGGTCGGCAGAGCCATATCCGGTGCTGATCAATTTTACATTATTAACTTTATCATTTATTTCTAGGAAAGTAAATTTCCCACTGTAATTAAGTGTAGAAGTGGAATCGTTATAGCCCATATTGTTTCCCTCATAGGATTTCCTCATAAATTTTTCATGGTTTCCTACACGAAATTCATTGGAATCAAGACTGTATTCAAATGCTTTATCAGCTAAAAAGAAATCAGGATCTGTTTGGGCTACCTTTTTAGAAATAAAACTGGTGTAGATCTGATTAGTTCTTTTGTCCATGTGCATTCCGGAGGATAGTGGTACACCATTGTCCGACACTGCTGTTTGTAGGTCAATTTTAACTTGTTTGTTCTCTCCGTCATTGGTGTATTTAAGCCATTCGGAATAGTTGATGGCGCCTTTAAGATCGAGTTTGATGTAGCCGTCGAATACCAGATAAGGACTCTCAGCATACATCACTACTTTTCCTTTGTATAGAATTTTTGGTCCAATAAATAACCGGTCGTCTTCTTTCACAAGACCAGTGGCTACGGTGTGCAACCCTTCTTTCTTTTTTCTTCCGGGCTCAGAGCGGAAGTCCTGGAATTTGATAGAGAGAGTATCGTCTCCTAAGTTTACATATCGGTAAGTAGCCACTCCACCAAATTTGAGTCGGGAAGTGATGTCGATGGTACCGTCGTATAAATGGTGGAATTTTTTTACACTGTCAATATCAATCGTAGCTTTTTGCAAAGTGGTCATCACCGCATTTTGTTCTATTGTCACTTTCCCACTATCCGGATAGATAATTGCATCGGCAACTTTGATATAAGGAATCCCGCTGATGTTAAGGATTTGTTTAGGAATGTCGTATACCCCTTTGGTAGCAAAGTATACCAAAGAATCCTGATCTTTTCGGGTAGAATAGAAATAGGATTTAGTGATGTCTGCACTATCAGGTTTGGCGAGCGTAACGATCTTCTTTTTCAAGTCCCACTCTCCTTCTTGTAAGGAACTTTTATAATCAACATAGGGAAACGAGTTACTGGCGAATCCTTCTACTTCGGGATTGAACCTTGCCATCTTTTGTTCGAGGTCAAACGCAAGTTTTACGTCCACACCACTTAAAGCAGGTTTGTCCGGGTCATCGGACTCGATTTTAAACTTGGCATTTCTTGCGCCAAATTTTTTCTCTTCGAAGAAGAATTTATACGATTCGGAAACAGAACCTCTGGTAAATAAAACACCTTTACCAAGCATTCCGTTTTTAGTTACGTTGGCAGTACCAATCATGGTTGCAGAACTGTCGTAAAGGGCAAGCGGTTGTTTAATGTTAGAAATGAACATACTGTCGGGTCTTGGCAACCAACGCAGACGGTATTCATTCAATTTTGCTTTTGGGAAAGTGACTCCGGGAGTGGCATCAGCATGAATCCCTGGTTTTGTTTGCATTTTTGTCCCTTCTGTTTTCACAGAGTCTTTAAAGAAAACAAAATCCTTTGACCAAAGCGTGGTAGTTAGATAACGAATCTCTCCATCTCCCCGGATCCCTTTGTTGTCGAGGGTAATCGTGTTATAAAATTTACCAGTACCCTCATAAAGCGGGAAGCCTTCTTTCGGGGTTTCATGTTTAAAGCCAAGTGAGAAATCAGGCATCACGACTAACTTTTCTTTAAACTCAGGAAAGATACCTCCTGATTTGAAGGTGCCGTCAAAGCCAATGGTATGAGGGTCATCAGAACTCAAACTATCAAGTCGGAAGGGAGGGATTTGGAATTGTATCGTGGTATCGTATGCTCCACCATTTATATTTTTCTTGTTAAAGAAAACAGAAGCTCCTGAATTAGCATCGAAGATGGGGTATTGAGCATACTTTTTTGCGGAGGATTTATTGTTTGGTTTATTAATATATAATGTACCGGAAGAGTATCGGAGTTCATTACCAAGTACTCTTGATTTTGAAGTGGTAGTATCTTTTGTTTTGCTTTTCTTCTTGTTTACCACAGCCAGTTTAATTTGATTGATCTCCGGCATGTGCACCAGAAAGGAGTCGTAAACGAATTCAAAATTTTTCCCGCCAAACTGGAAATTCTCTGTATTGATAAGTCCGTCAAATTTAAAATTTCGGTTTTTTTCGATCTTGATCTGTTTGTTATCAGGCGTAATATTTACTTTCAGGGAATCGGAAATATAAATTTTGCTTACACCACGTACAAAAAGTTCGTGATTTTCAAGATTAAGTGAGGCGTTTACCGCACCTGGGCTTAGTGAGATGAACGTTATGTTGTCAAAGTCTTTTTTATTTCTGCTGGAAAGAACGTAATGTTTAGCTTTTGGTCTGAGTTTTATATATCCGGTTTTGCTGTTATAGTCGATGTATCCCAGTTTCATCAATTGAACCATTGCCCCTTTAAAAGTGGCTTCTTCCAGTCCTACCGATTTGGAAACTTCACCGGCATAAAATTCATCTATTTTATTTTTTGTACCGTAATTTACTACGACTCCAAGTGGATGAAACCGATACAGCCCTCTTAGCTTCATATATTTGTCATCATGGTAGAATTCTGCAGATTCGAAGACCGCAGGAATCTGATTTTTCGCAGTAACGATGTTAAATTCAATTTCATTTTTTGTCATATCCCAATGCACTACATCGGAAATAATCTCGAGTTGGTGGTAACTGTCAATAAAAGGAGCGCCGTTAAACCCTTGTTGTTTGGCTATTCTTAAATCTCCTTTCGTCTTGTTGTACTTGAATGTTGTACCAGGGTGTGTGATAGAATCATTTTCAATGTAGATCGTCATTGTCGCAAAAGTCGATGTTATCAAACTATCGCCTAATTCAAAGTTATTGGAAAAAGCTTTTACCTGTGGTTTTCCATCTTTCTGAATTTCAATCATTGAGAATCCCTGATCAACAGAAGCACTGAATATTTTTTTCCCATTCAGCGACAAACCACCTTTGTACACAATGTTTTGGTCAAGACCTTTCACCGCCACATTACTTTTGAAAGACATGAATCTTGGGAAGGTAGATTCTTTTTTTCCTTTACTTTTATTCTCTCTGTATTCAAAAATTCCTTCTACAATAGAATCTGCACGAGCTTTATAGCTTAGCTTAGCGCCTTCTGATAGCACTCTTATGGATCGCACAGGGAAATTATATTCTCTCAACTCAGCGAAAATCTCACCTGGAGGAGCTCCGGCAATAGACCAGTCCATTGTTCCGCCTTTGCCAACAAACAATCCTTTTTTTAGGAGAAAGGATCCGCTTGTACCTTTCAATGTAGCAGAGTCGTTGCTTGTGGCAAATACAAGATCAATATTCTTAAATTCTATGACAGGTCCTTCTACTGTGGGTTGCGGTGGATAACTGTACCCTACATCCAGAACGTTCGTTCCTTTGGGATCTTCGATAGTGCCGGTTCCGTTATCTCCTTCGGGAGGAGTTTCGAAATCGCTGAAGAAATCCTGTTGTGCATCAAGGACATTTTTCTTTACTGTATCGGATGGCGTTTCTTCCTGTTGATTTTCATAATTGTTGTATGAATTATCTGTCTTCGGCTCAAGGAGTCGCAAGGAATAACTGCCTCCTATCACTCGGAGTCTATTGTAGTTGGAGGTATAAAGTACGTCTTTCTCAAAGAAAATACGCATGGTATTGATGTAGGATTGTACAAGCGCTCCTTCGTAGGTGTCTACAATTTTGTCTGTAATGATGACAAGGGTATCAAAATTTGCACTGCTAATCGATTTGTTTTTTGCTGCAGAAAGACAAATGAAAAAATCAGTAAAATTGGGATGGGATTTTATCTTCTTAGATTTCCCCATCTTTATTACCAGATCGATAATTTTTTTCTGTTGTTCAGGAGAATAGGAAGCGAAGGTAGATCCAAAAGAGGTGCCTGTTTGAATAGCAACAGGGTTTTTAGTATTGGTCATCATCGTGTTTATATCCTGCAGAAATACAGCAGGATCGGATGAGAATTTATATTGTGCCTTTGATACCTGGAATAGACATACCAATGCAAGTACAACAACTAACCTGTTTAACATCTTTTAATTATTTAACACTATTTAATAAAAACGAGCGATGCCCAGTTATTCTTTTCTTTGGACGAAATCTTTCGTAACCCGAATTCGTCTGTCCTGGCTTCTAACATTGGCACATCTTCTTTGTAGAATCCACTCAACACCAATGTTCCACCTGATTTAAGTCTTTTGCAGTATTCCGGCATTTCTTTCAGCAACACATTTCTATTGATGTTGGCCAAAATAATGTCGTATTCTTTTGTTCTTAAATCGACTTGTGTAATGTCTCCTTTGCCGATAAGAATAGTAGAACAGCCGTTTAAGATAGCATTTTCTTTTAAATTTTCAAACGCCCAATCTTCTACGTCAAATGCATCAATAATGGAGGCCTCTAATTTGGAAGCTAATATTGCCAATATTCCGGTACCACTACCTGCATCCATAACTGTTTTTCCTTTGTGATTTATCTCTAACTGATTGGCTATCATCATAGAAGTGGTTTCATGATGCCCCGTTCCAAAAGACATTTTCGGGTTGATGACAATATCATACTTAAAAGGTTTTTCCGGGGTATGAAAGGAGGCTCTTACGATACAATCTTCACCAATGATTACAGGTTGGAAATTTTTCTCCCATTCCTCGTTCCAGTTTTTATCTTCTAAAAGACTGAAAGAATAGGGAATCTTTTCTTCTTTTGAGTACCTGAAAATTATTTCCTGAAGTTGACTTTCTGAAAAACTTTCCTGGTCCACATAGGCGTCAAGTCCGGAGTCTGTTTCCTGAAAGGAATCGTACCCTATCTCCACCAACTCAGCGATGAGTAGTTCGGAGGTTACAGGACCAACTGCTATTTTTACTTCGATAAAGCGCAAATTCGATTTGATAATTTGGTGATTTTAAAATTTGATAATGAACAAATCACCCTTCCTTTCTGATGATACAATCATCAGAAAGGAAGGGTGTGAATTAAATCATAGTTAAACTAGAATGATTTAAGGATATCTACGAAATCTCTTGCTTTCAGAGATGCTCCACCGATAAGACCTCCATCGATGTCTTTGCAGGCGAAAAGTTCTTGTGCGTTGTCAGGTTTACAACTTCCTCCATATAGGATAGAAGTTTCTTCAGCTACTGCTTTGCCATATTTACTTGCAAGATGTGTTCTGATTTTTTCGTGCATTTCCTGCGCTTGTTCTTTAGAAGCCGTTACGCCTGTACCTATTGCCCATATTGGTTCGTAGGCGATCACTACTTTTTTGAAATCTTCTTCCGAAAGAAGGAAAAGACTTTCGGTAAGCTGACTGTTTACGAAATCGATGTGAATACCTTTTTCTCTTTGTGCCAATGTTTCTCCACAGCAAAATATTGGAGTAAGCCCTGCTTTTAATACAGCGGTCACTTTTGCAGCAAGTAATGCATTGGTTTCAGCAAAATATTCTCTTCTTTCACTGTGGCCAAGAATCACATATTTTGTACCAATAGATTTTAACATTGAAACAGATATTTCACCGGTATATGCACCAGACTCTTTGTCGTAGCAATTTTGTGCTCCTACTGCTACCGGAGAACCTTCTGCTAATTTGCCAACGCTATAAAGGGAAATAAAAGGTGTGCAAAGTACCGCTTGTGCGTTATTTTTCACTTCTGCTTTTACCATTGCTATTACTTCCGACGCTAAGGCAAGCCCTTCATCCAACGTTTTATTCATTTTCCAGTTACCGGCTACTATTTTCTTTCTCATGGTATGTATTTATTAAGGTATTTTTGAATTTTAACAGAATAATCATCGCAAAATAAAGATTTATTTTACTCTTTGCAAGATTACATAAACAGTATAGCTCCCCTTGGGCTATTTAGTATCAAATAAGCGTTTCATTTGCTCTATTTTCTCTTTAATTACCTGTCCGCAATGTTTATTGTTTTTGGACGAATTATCGGAAAGATTGATCAGCATTTCTCCTATTTGGTAATCATAGCGGCTGGAGTCTTTTCTTGATTCAGCAATGGGAATAATAAATTCAAGGTTCCTCATTGAGTAATCCTCTTTGTGATCAAGGGATCTTGAGTTCATATAATTGATCTGGTGAAGTGAAATAAATTCATCGTCTAAAGTTACCTTGCTATAATTTCCCGGGCGGTAATCATCCCCACTTGTACAATTGACGGCTTCGTTGGCTATAGTGTCTGCGAGAGTTAAGTAGTTTGTAATGGTTAAAGAAGGAGCGGATTGTTTACTATTATTTTGATTCCATAACGTATTATTTACGGTCTTGTCTTTATGGATTATCTTTTTTAAATCATCGTACCTCGATTCATCCCCAACATATAATTCTTTAAATACAATTCGATTGTCAGTAATCTCAAATGTTACTTCACAGTAATTATCGATCGTGGGTTGAGTTTGATCCTTGTCTTCCTTATGATGGTATTGAAGTTGCAGGGTAATAAAATTATATTGACTGCTGACTTGTTTTGAAAGTTTTATAAATCCTGATTTATCTTTGAGATGGGATTGCTCAGCATGGTGGATATTATTCAACAATGGCCAAAAGGTATAAAGGTTTTTTATAATATCGAATGCGTTCATAGGTTGTGCCTTAATTGTGTGCGAATAAAAAAATACTACGGCCAATAACCAGATAAGGAGATATTTATTCTTCATAAGAGAACATTATTGGTTTAAATGAAAAAACCCTCATAATGGATGATGAGGGTTTTTTCATTTATTTATTGTAATGAGTTTAGAATTTTAATTTATTCTTCAAAGCATCTTTGGCTTTCTTCTCTGCTTCTTTTTTCAATCTTTCTTCCTCCGCCTTTGCTTTTGCTGCCGCTTCATTTTTAAGTCTCTCTGCTTCCACTTTCGCTTTTGCTTCAGTATCGGCTTTTAGCTTATCTGCTTCTGCCTTCGCTTTTGCTTCAGCATCGGCTTTTAACTTATCTGCTTCTTCTTTTGCTTTATCTTTTACTGCATCGGTAACCGTAGAAGTTACGCTACTTCCATCACCACCTTCGGGAGTAATTTTAGGCTTCTCTACAGTACCACCTACTTTGAAGTTTACTTTTATATTTTGATTTCCGGTAACCGGTTTTCCTGTAATATTTGTTAGGGCACTATTCACAGCAGTACCAGCAGCTCCGGCAGGCATGTCCATTTTAATTTTATAATCAAGAGCTCCCGTCAGAGAATTATTTCCTCCGATATTCATTTTAATATTCCCCGCTTTCAGATCAAAAGGATCTACAAACAATTTACCATCTTTGATCTCATACGTAATTTTAAGGTCTTTTACGTTTAGAGGGTTCAGCGAATTATTTTTGGTAAGGGTAGCTAATCCGCCCATTACTTTATTATCCTTTATAGTAGCATCTGCCAGAAGCATTACACCTTTACCGCTTAACACATCATATACGGGCATCATGTCTTTTCCTAATACTCCTTTTAATTTTAATACAGTGGAAAATTTACCTTCCATGTTTTCAGCCATAGGGGCTAATTTCTGAACAGTATTGAATGTCTTAAAGGCGTCTTTAATTCCAATATTTTTTACATCCATATCAAAATCAAAATTTGCTTTTTTCTTATTAACAGGAGCATAGTTGCCGTCCATTGCTACTGTTCCTTCAAGCAATCCAAATTTTACACCTTTCATTCCAATATTACCATCTTTCATAATAATATCTCCTACCATATCGGTCATTGTCATGTTGGTATACAATACTTGTTTGATAGCAGAAGTAAGCACGAAGTCTATGTTTTTAGGAAGCTCGAGAACGGTTTCCTCTGCTGGTACAGCAGTAGTGGCAGGAGCCGTAGAGTCTTCGGTCATCCATTCGTTTACGTTGAATTTTTTAGAATTAAAATTCATTTTACCATGAATAGTAGTATCTGCTCCTCCAAACATGTAACCCATATAGTTGGAAAAATATCCGGTTACGTCTATGTCACTTTTACCGGCAGTCCCAACCATTTTAGTAATGTTAATTTTTTCAGGAGAGAAAGTAAAATTAGCAGAAGACAAACCAAGTCCCTGAGGCAGGTCTGCTGCACTCACATAACTAAGATTTGTGATGTCCATGGTACCATTGGTGCTGGTCTTTCCATATTTTCCTGCAGTCACATCCGACATGACACCTTTTGTTTCAAGGTCAGCCATTATTCTTCCTGACAGAGTAGTACCTTCTACGGGAAATAGTTTAGTCATTTTACCAAGATCAATTACTCCTTTGAAAGTAGCATCATAATTAGGGTCATCAAAATTGATAACTTTAGCGGCAAGCTCAAACGGTTCTTTGTCTAATTTTAATTTCAGGAATTCAAGAATCGCAGAGGAAGTCGCCAGATTTCCATCACTTATGGCAGAGGCTTTCATGTTTACTTCTTCCATCGCTTCAGGGAAGCCGTCGTATTTTACATAACCGTCTTTCAGCGTCATGTTAGCATTGACGGTTGGCATTAGTTTTAATGCATCACTGTATTTTCCTTTTACATTTACGTTAATCCCAAACAAACCTTTAAGCGTAAGACTGTCCATCGGGAACATTTTAGTAACGTCTTCCAGTTTTACCTGTGCTTTCAGATTGCATTTTTGAATATCGTATGGGTTTATTCCATTTACGTAGGCTTCAGCGTCTATTGGATTTGCGTCTAGGTCAACATGGAATTTTTTAAGGTCAATAATTGTATGATCAATTACCCCGTCTTTACAATCTACTTTCAAATCCATATTTATGTTTTTAAGTGCAGCAGGCAACTCTGGGTATTGCATCATAGCATTGCTGATGGTCAGATTCAATCCGAAGGCAGGTAGAGTAGTGGCAGTTTGCGCTCCTTTTGCAAAACCACTGAATCCAATAGTGCCGTCGGTTTTAAGATTTTCATATCCTTTCATAAATACAGAAGGTACCAAAGAAATCAGGTTCTTGAAGGCCGTTTCTTTAGCGGCGAATTTAATGTCCATCGTTGTAGTATTAGAATCCGGCATGGCAAGCATTCCGTCAAAACCGAATTTAAAATTATTGATGGTAAACTCATTTTCTTTGAACGTGTATTTAGATTCGGTCATGTTGATGTTCATGTCTGCTTTTATTTCCATCGTCACTTTATTCAGGTAAGTAACACCATCAAACTTCACTAGTACATTCGCAGCTTTTGTATAAGTAGAGATATCATAAATAGCTTCTGTGATGTTTCCTTTTCCTTTGTGGTCGAGATGATCGATACGGGCATATACGGGCATGGTAGCATCGTCGTAGATAATGGTTCCGTCTTCGATTTCCC
>JANYCO010000608.1 GCA_025360235.1 Cytophagales bacterium | reverse complement strand
CTTCAGTCGCTCGCTGTTGAGTTGTTGAGTAGTGGTAGAAAAGAATAGTTTCATTTGGGGTTAAATTTATTCTAGAACGAAGGAAACAATTGATAAGTTAAAGTAAAAATGGAGCAATACAAAACTATTTCTATTTCAGTCTAAGATTTTTTAGTAATTTTATATAATGAACCATAATCCAATAATGATATGAGTTTCCTGAAAGCAGAGTGGAGAAAACTTATTCTTGCAAATTATGCGATTGATGGAGCAGTACTTAAAAAATACCTGCCTAATAAAACAGAGCTAGATTATTTTGAAGGCAAATGTTTTGTGAGTCTGGTCGGGTTTATGTTTCAAAACACAAAACTCCTTGGGGTTCCAATTCCTTTTCATACCAATTTTGAAGAAGTAAATTTGAGATTCTATGTTCGATACAACGACAATGGAACATGGAAAAGAGGGGCTGTTTTTATTCAGGAACTGGTACCGATTCCTACTATAACATTTGTAGCCAATACTTTTTACAAAGAGCATTACAGGACAGTGCCTATGAAGCACAGATGGAAAGAAGAAGAAAATAAATTAGTAATCAGTTATGACTGGAAGATTCAGGGACAAGCCCAACGCTTTGAAGTAACAGCAAATTCTGACGCAAAAGAAATTTCAGTGAAAAGTGAAACAGAGTTTATCACAGAGCACTACTGGGGATATACAAGAATTAATAAAAATGAAACATTTGAATATGAAGTAAGACACCCAAGATGGAAGGCGTATAGTGTTGCTGATTACAAAATAAATGTCGACTTTGGATTGGTTTATGGTAAAGACTTTGAATTTATAAATGGGTTGCTTCCCACATCCGTTATGCTTGCGGAAGGCTCTGAAATTTCCGTAGAAAATAAAAGAAGGTTATAGGATAACTAGAAATTTGCTACAAAGCCTATTTTGAAACCTACGGAGCTGTAGTTATACCGATAAGCAGCATATTTTTTTGGTTGATTTTGATCTGGAGTTCCATTGGGGTCAGTTGTGACTTTGTCTTCAAACAGGATTTCTTTTGAAGAGACAGATCGGCTATTTAAAGTGTTTTGTCCATTCTCAACAGAATAAGTCATACTCCCTTTTTTGAATTTTCGGCTAAGATTTTCTGATGTTAATTCTATAAAAAAGAAAGCATCTTTTTCCGCTTTTAATTTAAAGCCTAAAGAGGTTGTTGATCCTGATACAAACCCTCCCTTATAAGCCCATTCATAAGTTCCATTATCTACCTCACCAGTTGAATAATTGGTAATCTCATCAGCATGGATTTTGGTATTCCCAAAACCAAAAACATAACCTATCTTTCCATAGAAAGCATGTTCATTCTTAAGTGGGACTTCAATGACGATTTTAGGATTAAATTTAAAGGTATTTGCCAGATAATATTTGGATTGTTGGTCGATACCAGAAATTCCATTGTAGGAAACTAAATATTGATTGTTCTCTTTATTTTTGGCCCCAATAATAACCCCTATTCCTAATTCCATTCCAAAATTT
The DNA here is from genome assembly GCA_025360235.1 of Cytophagales bacterium. GTDB lineage: Bacteria > Bacteroidota > Bacteroidia > Cytophagales > Cytophagaceae > JANYCO01. The sequence continues at coordinate 1,639 of JANYCO010000608.1, read as the reverse complement.
TTACTCATCATTCTTCCAAATCCCAAAGAAATATCCGCTCCTTTTCCATAGGACCCTCTCGAATAATGTGTAGAGTAAGAACTGTCCATGTTTTCAACATAATCTTTGCTTGTCCCTATGCCTGTAGTAAAATTATAACCGATTCCCATTAAGAAGTAGTTTTTTGACAGTAATTGCTTTTGGTCGAAGATTTAGGGAATCATTTTGCTGCGCCACAAGTGTTGAACATAAAACAGATAAAATAAATAAGAATAAACATTTTAGTAGAGAGGTCATAGCTGTAAAAGTTGGTTGTGTAAATAATATAATAAGTACATTTACTTATTATATTATTTAATGTAATAAGTGCCCAGCAATAATTTTGAAAGATATTTAATTGGCTAAATAGCTTTATCCAAAAAAATTTCTACCTTTGGCTACTATATTTTTATGACTACTGCCGATCTCATATATCAGGAATTAAATGAAGCCGCTGAACTCCTGCAGAAGTTTTTAGCCAATAAGGAGAATATTGCTAATATAGAAAAGGCAGCAAAAACAATTTCTACTTCAATAAAAAAGGGAGGCATTATAATCTCTTGCGGCAATGGTGGCTCAGCTTGTGACGCAATGCACTTCGCAGAAGAACTTACTGGTAAATACCGTGACGACAGAGAACCTATCCCTGCAATGGCTATATCTGATGCTGGTTACCTTACTTGTACAGCCAATGATTTTGGATACGGACATGTTTTCTCAAGGTATGTAAAAGGGTTTGGGAATAAGGGCGATATTTTAGTGGCAATCAGCACTAGCGGTAATTCTGAAAATGTGGTGAAAGCGGCTGAGGCTGCCAAACAAAAAAACATGAAAGTAATAGGTCTTACGGGACATAATGGTGGAAAACTCGCAGAACTTTGCGATGTTAATATCAATGTTCCGCACAACGGCTATGCGGACAGAACACAGGAAATACATATAAAAATAATACATATTTTAATTTTTTTAATCGAGAAACAACTAAACACTGATGCTAGCTAAAACTTTTGGCAGCGCAGTTCAGGGAGTAAATGCTTTTATTGTCACTATTGAGGTAACCATTAACCAAGGTACCAAATTTTTTATGGTCGGCCTACCCGACAGCGCTGTTAAAGAAAGCGAACAAAGGGTAGAAGCAGCTGTCAAACATCTGGGTTATCGAATGCCAAGACAAAAAGTAGTAGTCAACCTGGCGCCTGCAGATATCCGCAAAGAAGGCTCTGCCTATGACCTTCCCATCGCCCTAGGCGTACTCTCCGCTTCTGGTCAGTTGATGACGGAAGAATTGGACAAATACATTATCATGGGAGAGCTTGCCCTGGACGGCGAACTCCGGCCTATCAAAGGCGTACTTCCCATTGCCATAGAAGCCCGGAAACAAGGCTTCAAAGGGTTGATGCTTCCGAAAGAAAACGAAACGGAAGCCGCCATCGTCAACAACCTTGATATTATTGGCGTACAGAACCTTCAGGAAGCGATTGATTTTTTTGAGAACAAACTTGAAATCGCGCCACTGAGAATGGACACCAGGGATGTTTTCTTCAATAGAATTAATACCTACGAAGCAGACTTCGCCGATGTACAGGGACAGGAAAATATAAAACGTGCCATGGAAATCGCC
>JANYCO010000565.1 GCA_025360235.1 Cytophagales bacterium | reverse complement strand
CTATCGCCTGGAAAAGAAATGGTGTGTACTAATTTATTATAAGGCAAATCAATTTCTAAACTATCCGGTTTATACGCTTTGAGTTGTCCGCTCTTTGTATAATCTAAAAGCATCGTGCTTAGAAGTGCTTTCTTGCCAAAATAAAACTGATTGGAAGGATGGTTGAGATTAATTTCTCGGACAATGTCGGTGCTGTAGGCTTTGTCCTGATCTCTGATGTGCTGCGCGGATACTAGCTTAGAACCAGCTAATATCAATAGGGTTATTGACAATAACGTTTTCATAATTTATACCTGTTTGGGTAGTAACGTTGGAAGCTGAAGGTATAGTATGTAAAGTGTCTGGACCGGTGATTAAAAGCGATTATTTGATTTCGCTAATTTTGGTTTGTAGTTATTATCGAACTGTGGCATAACATTTATGTTGTGCTTTTATAGCCACGAGAAACAAGCAGATTGAAAAATAAATTTCATATAAATTGAATAAGAAAATTTCTACTTGACCCTTATAAACACCCTATCCATTTCTCCCGAATCAGCGGCCATAAATGGAGTAATCAAAAATTGATTAAGACTCTTTCCATATAAAACAAAGACCAAATTCCCTTTCGCATCAATTTTTACTTTGACTTTTCTAAAATCCCAGTCCCAGACCAACGGAAATAATCCTGAAATGCTTCTCCTTGTCTTAAACCTGAAATAATTATCCCTAACTCCCCCCCTTATGAAAAACGAATCTACCTCCTTTTCATTTTCAATTAATGAAACTTTCAAAAATGAATTATTCAATACCTTTATTGAAACCTTATCAACTCCCACATGCAATATTGTATCAATACAGAAATAACTATTTCCTTCCTTTAACAAAGACCATAAAGAATTTCCTGAACCTGCTCCGCTTATGTACATTCCCTCGAGTAGTTTTATACTTTTGTTAACCACTTCTCCCCTCTTGACTGAATTAGATTCTTGAGTTCTAATATAAGTACTACAACTTGACAGAATAAATAAATACAAAATAAATTGGGCTTTCATTTGGCAATAATTTTCATTCTTTGCAAAACTAATATAGAACGATTTAATAAAATAAAATTTAAAACTCTCTCCTATTACTAATGTGGTCAAATTTGACCATATTAAATCTAGCTGCTAAAATAACCTCTCAAAATCGAGAAGTTATAAATAAGTAGGACTAAAGCCCAATCCTCTATTATTCTATTCCACCAGCTAAAGCTGGTTGCTATTGATCTAAAGAAAAAAAATTCAACCTCCCTCGTCACAGACAAAAGCACAACATAAATGTTATGCCACAGTTCGATAATAACTACAAACCAAAATTAGCGAAATTAAATAATCATTTAAATCAACGGTCTATTTCTTCCTTGGTACAATCTCATTGTTATCCATAAATTGCAAAGGACTATCAGGAAAATCTGCCTGTGTCAATTTTTTTAACTCAGCATACACACGGTTAGCAGCATCCACCACAGGAATCCCCTCTCCTACTTGTTTGATCGAAATGATTTTCGCTTTTTGAAATTCTCCTGTTTTAGAAGTAAATACTTTTACAATTGGAGCGATACCACTTATACCTTGAAGATTAAATCTTCCATAGGTACAAAAATTTCCCATACTGTATGCGATGAATCTACCTTTGTACATTTCCACCGCTCTCGTTACATGTGGACCATGACCAAATACAACGTCTGCACCAGCATCGATCATGGCGTGACTGAAGGCAAATACATTTCCTCTATTTTCATTTAAAAAAATCTCAGTAGCTTTAGTAACATGACTTCTGCCGCTTCCTTCGGCACCGCCGTGAAAAGAAACGATTACAATATCACATCGGGTGCTTAATTCAGCTACTACTTTTGCAGCTTCAGGAATATTTTTGATATCAAGTGTTCCTCCATTGGGTGAAAAAGCACACATGCCATATTTTACTCCATTGCGCTCAAATACCGTGGTCGGATAAGCCAACAGTCCAGCGAAATTAATATTCTCTTTTTTCAAAGTTGCTGCAGTACTT
>JANYCO010000544.1 GCA_025360235.1 Cytophagales bacterium | reverse complement strand
TGGAAATGGTACCTATGCTTCAAATACAAGTACCAATACCACTTATACACCTTCCGCAATAGATAAAGCCGCAGGGACAGTAATCCTCACGATTACTTCTACTGGAAATGGGACTTGTCATGCCGCTTTTGACCAACTAACGTTAACTATTGTTCCAAAACCAGCTGTAAGTCCCATTTCCAATAGAAGTAATCGTGAGGATTACTATCCCTGCGGCTTTATCTATTGCGGAAAGTGTATAAATAGTATTGGTACTTGTATTTGAAGCATAGGTACCATTTCCAGAAGTAGTCCATTTTACACCAGTACCAGCTGGCAAAGCACTTATCGTACCAGCAACGTTTATTAACGTTCCATCAGAACACATAGTCTGATCAGCTCCAGCAGTTACAGTAGGAGCTGCAGTAATGTTGATTTTAAGATTATCGCTAACAGGTAAACACGCACCTTGAACAGTTGTTGTAAAAGTAAGTGTTACCAATCCTGACGCTCTATCCGCAGGAGAAGGAACATATACAGCCGTATCAGTGGTTGCATTGCTGTTAAAGAAAGCACCAGTACCAGAAGAAGTCCAGATTCCAGCCGATGCAAATAGATATTTTGAACCAAGTTTTACAAACATACTATCCGCACATATTGTTTGATCAGCTCCAGCATTGACAATAGGCATTGGAGTGATTGCAACAGTCATCATATCAACTACAGGACTACATGTACCATTGCCTGTACTTGTTAAAACAAGTGTTACAGTATGTGCTGTAGTATCTGCATTACTAGGAGTATAGGTTGCATTTAATCCATTGGCACTTACTCCGGAGAAAACTCCTGTGCCTAAAGTTGTCCATGTTCCACCTGAAGCAACAGTTTCAGTACCTGCAAGCGCCACTGTTTTATTGTTGGCACAAACACTTCTGTCTGGTCCTGCACTTATTGTAGGAGCTGGGGTAATGGTAAGTACCATCATATCAGAAACAGCAACACAAGTTCCGTTTCCAGTTGAAGTTAATCTAAGATTTACGGAACCATTTATGATATCATTAGGACCTGGGGTATAGGTTGCGTTTAATCCTGTACCACTTACTGCCGAGAAAGCACCATCGCCAAGCGTGGTCCATGTACCTCCAGTTGCCACTGTTACAGTTCCAACCAGAGCTACTGCTGAATTATTTGCACATACGGATTTGTTTACACCCGCATTAATAGTCGGTTTAGGAGTAATTGTAACGGTCAGGCTATTGGAGTATACTCCTCCGCAAACGCCATTTCCTGTTGAAGTAAGGGTAAATGTAAAGGTACCGGTTTCGTTTGCAGCGGGTACGTAGGCAGGATTCAATGTAGTATTACTAGGACTGAATGTACCAGCTCCTGTAGTTGTCCATATTTGTCCGGCAGCATTGGTAACAGTATTGCCATTAAGCGAAACACTAGCTACATCACCGCAAACTGTTTGGTTTGCTCCTACAGTAACAACAGGTAAAGGACTTAATGTTAATATCACATCGTCAAATAGAGCGCCACATCCTGCAGGATTTCCGGTGGTGGTTAATCTTAGCGTTACTGAAGCATCTGCTACATTAGGGGTATAGCTGGCTCCAGCTACAGTTGCCGGGCTATTTATAGTACCTGCGCCACCTGCTTGTATTGACCAAATTCCTCCTGTAGCTCCTGTTATTACACCACTCAGCGCTTTATTTAAACCATCATTACATACTGTTTGATCTGGTCCTGCAAAGACAGTAACAGGAGCAGAAATTGTAATCGTCATATTATCGGAATGCGGAGCACAGCTACCATTTCCAGTAGTAGTAAGCGTAAGTGTAATTACACCTGGTTTTTCACCGGCAGAAGGAGTGTAAGTAGTTACTAAAGCCGTAGGGTTACCAAAAGTACCAGTACCTGTTGTAGTCCAGAAACCTCCCGTAGCCTGAGCATTTACTGAACCGGATATATTTATAACTGCAGTATTTCCACAAGCAACAATATCTAAACCTGCATTGGCAATTGGAGATGGTAAAATAGTAATCGTAACCTGATCAGAAACTGACGGACAAGCGCCGGATGGGTTTGTTGTAAGCGTCAGAACAAGAGATCCAGTTGCTATCTCGCCAGCTGTTGGCGTATAAGTGGCAGTCATACTACTTGTACTTGGAGAGAAAGTTCCTGCACCACCTGACCATACAGCAGGAGAACCTGAACCTGCTAGTTGTGCGGGTATCGTATTAGAGCAAACTATTATATCCGGACCAGCATTAATTGTTGGAACAACAGTGAATGTAATGATCATTTGATCGTTCACAGCAGTACACAACCCATTTCCTGTAGAGGTCAAGGTGAGTGTGACCAAACCAGCTGTTTTATCTGCAGCAGAAGGTGTATATGTTGTAACTAATGCATTGGCATTAGCAAATGATCCGGTACCACTAGAGGTCCATTTTCCTCCACCAGCACCAGTTACTACACCTGTTAAGTTTACAGAAGCTGTGCTTCCACAAAGGACTTGATCTGCGCCAGCATTGATCGTAGGAGCAGGAGCAATCACAACATTGATTTGGTCGAATACAGGGTTACATAGCCCAGTATTAGTAGTTGTAGCAGTCATTATAACAGTGCCTGCTAAAATTT
>JANYCO010000512.1 GCA_025360235.1 Cytophagales bacterium | reverse complement strand
AAACCGAATAAATATCATAGGTAAAATTGGTAACCGGCAGTCTTGGAGTATTGATCGTAAATTCTGCGTCTTTCTCTCTATTAAAATCCAGCAAGGCTCCATTGTTACTAGCGTAATCACCTTTATGAGCATTCATATATCCATATGCCTTTTTATGGGAATTGTTTTTGTCTAGTTTTTGTTCGGAATAAAATGCATCAATGTATAATAATCCATCCAATCCAAAGAAACCAAGTCCAGCTTTGGGTGAAATTGTTACTGCTCTGTTGACCATAGGTAAGGAAGATTGTGGAGTATAAGTTGGCATTCCAAAACTAAGATTGCCTCCAACACCCGACCCAGTTACTTTAGCAGCACCATCTTTCTCTCTCCCTCTATTTAGATCCATGCGATACTTTTGTTCACTGAGTTTTTTATAAATGCTAAAGCCTATATCTTTTAATCCACCCCTTGAATTATAAACTGCAGATATTGAGCCTCCCTTTGTAAGTTCAGATTTTAATAAATTATCTTTTGACATCGTCTTTTGTTTGTTTTCAAAAGATAATGAGGGTTGAATTGTAAGTCCATCTGTATTCGAAGATTTAATTGTGCCACTAAGTCCTAACGAGTTTGTATTACTACCTTTTCCTCCTTCTGCGACAGTAGTACTTGCTGAAATGGATTGAGAACAACTAAATCCCCTATAATTATTATAGGAAATACCTAAACTGGCACTTAAAGAAGTTTTAGGTTTTTTACCTTTTGGTTGTCCTGACTTTCCAAGTCCAAATATTTCGGGAACGACTTTTACTGTCAATCCATAAGTCCTGTTTGGCTTAATATTGGTTTCAGTATATACATCATCTCCATCAAAATCATCCGGAATCCCACGCATGTTTCTGTTTATTACACCCGGATTTATGTTCCATCCAAGTCCCACCCAGCTAGCTTCCTGATCCATCGTCACTCCAGAATGGTGGCTAATGTTAATTGGATAGCCTCCGACGTCTAACAGAGGGATATTGTATACAAAATCACCTGTGAAAGGATCCACCATATTGGTAGTACCTATCGGTTCAAAACTCTCTACTTCAGGCTGACTTGGCCCACCTGTTAATGCCCATGCCACAGTAGGATATAGAGTTTCAAGCAGAATATTCAAGGCAAGAAATACTACAATAGTTTTTAAAATAATTTTTCTCATTTTGCTACTATTAATTGAGGTATATTTTTAATGTCTTTATTTTTAACTCTGAAATTTATTGTACCAATACCAAGTATTGATTCATTAAAAGAGATTACTCTATCTTCAATGTTTTCCTTTGCATTTTTTTTAAATCCTATCACCATTTTACTATAAGGTGTGATATCGTAGGATCTCTCAAAATGATATAAGACACATGGAAGAGTGTCTTTACCCGAAATCATTTTGATGTCTTTTTCAGCTGCCATACTAAAATATTCGATCCTTCTAAAATAATCCTCATCGTTTTGAATTTGATTTTTCAACATCTCTGTTTTACCATCTTTAGACTCTATGGTAAGATTGAATTGTTCCATCTCAGATAATGCCTCCTTCGTACCTGCCAAACCAGTAGTATCTCCATTTTTATTTCCGAGTTCATTTATTGCCATATACTCTATTGGCTTGTATTGTAAAGTAAAAACAAACTCTCCTACCTCTTCTTTAATCTTTAAACCGTTTCCTTCATCTTCCACATATTTCACTAACTCCTCCTGAGTTGCTTCGGGAGTTGCACAGGAAATAAATAGCAGCGCAATTATACAACAAACTAAAGCAGTAGATTTCATTTCCCTTTATATCTTTGTTCTACGTATTTTTTTAAATCCTCTGTAATGTCGTTTCCCTTCTTATGATAAAGAAAGGTGTAACTATTGTCTACCCCATATAAATAATCATACCCTTTGGCTTTCCCATAATCATCAATGTATTGATTAAGTCGTTTCCATATCTGAGATTTGAATTCTTCTGCCATCGCATCAGTATCTTCATCAAACTGTTGTTGTTTCAATTCAATATTTTCTCTTTTCTTGTAGAACTCTTCTATTTCGCTTGTATTCTTTCTTCCTGAAATTTCAATCTTTCTTGAGATAAAACTAAGTTCTGTTTTTAAACTGTCCAGAATCTTTTCTCTTTCCTTTTGTGTCTTCTGAAATTTAGTCTCTAATTCTTTTTTCATTTCAAAGGAATCATACAAATTCGCTACTTCAACATAAGCTGTCTTGGGCAGTACCCATAGATAGATTGCAGATCCTAGAACACAAAACACTGCTACAGAGAAGGCAATAATTATTACTTTTTTTTTCATTATTTATTTTATGGACAGATAATCGTTAAAGCAGGTTTAATATATTTAAATCGTAAATATGAGTTTTCGTTTTTTTCGTCTGTAACTTCCAGAATATAATAATGCCCATCAGTATAAGAACAATAGCTTAATGGAATTACCAATTGATTGATTCCGATTTGCTTGTTAAGAATATTGGTGATGTTACTAGTCAATACATTTCTTTGAGCATCCAATATTCGGTACTTCAATTGAAAAGATGCAGAAGGGTTACTGTATTCTTCTTTATAATGAATAAAAAGATTGCTTCTGTCGGCGATATAAAACCCACCATCCAATTTTTGGGTGAGCTCTGCATAATTTAAAGGGAATTTATAACCAAAAGTAAAATAGCCAAATGAACTAAGATTACTTACTGAAACTGTTTTAGATGGAATGTTTTTAATTGAAGCCACATTTGCCCATGCAGCAGCCGGGTTAGTGTTAGGAAGTCTCATTACTTCCAGCACACTTTCCCTTATACTTTCACATGGATTTGTATTCCAATTAAAAGTGAGTTGAATTGTAGAAGATCCGGATGTTTGATCTACTTTCCAGTATTCACATAAACTTAAGGCCTCACCACTTGTCAAACTGCTGTTGGGAGGAGTACTATTAAAATATTCCATTGTAAAAGCGCTTGTAGTGGTCGTAGGTGCAGACATTTGAACTGGCCTGAAGCTTCCTTTACCAATAGGGAAGACAAATGCATCGTCTCCTGTTTTCCTCAAAGGACCTTCTACAAAAGAGGTATTGGAAGCACCTGTAACAGTAGCATTATCCATGAGGTTTAATACATTAGTAGATGTAGTAATAATTTTCCCAAGGGAGAGATTGAGTTGAGAGGAAATAGTTGTTGGAGAATTCAAGGTTAAGCTATTCGTCGATTTATCAATTTTAAGAGATGCAAAAGTATTGGATCCAGAAATACTCTGAATAATCGCACCAGTAAAATTTACCAATCCATTATTATTGTTAAAAATTCCAGAATTTGACCAGTTGCCTGTAACACTTATTAAAGAAGGTACAGTGAGATTTCCTAAAGAGGTTATAGTAACATTATTAAAACTATGAGCTGAAGACCCCGATATGGTAGTAGTTCCTGAAAATATATTTGTTCCGTTATTAGAAGTAAAGGTTCCATTATTAATCCAGTTTCCCGAAACGGATAAGTTATATGTATTTAACTGAAGACTAGCACCGTTATTAATTGTTATACTTTTACATAGTGCATCATTATTACTAATTATTGGTATATGTGCCGCACCACTATTTATTATAACATCCGTAGTGGAAGTTGGAACTACTTTCCCACACCAATTGTCTGGATTATGCCAGTCAGAACTTACAATTCCTCTCCACAATCCAGGAGGGTTGAAATTATACAGTATGGAATTTGATTGTACAAAATTACCTCCACCTCCACTGTTCAGATGACAAGCATCAGTATAATACAATATCACAGACACAGGGTCATTATGATAAAAGATAGGTTCAATTAAAAAATCGGATGTATTAAGAATACATGGGTTACCTGCGCAAATCATCCCATGATTTCCAAGTCTCCATTCTAATGAGGATGCTGTAAGGCCAGTTGTTGAATAGGAGGCGTTAAAAGTTACTATATCTCCTATACAAATAGGATTGGCAATAGAAGGTGTTGACGACAGAGTGATAACAGGTGTAGCAGGAATCTGCATAACAACTTCATTGGAGGTAGCTGGACTTCCTGAAATGCAATTCCCGTTGACCTTAGTCTCACAAGTTATTTTATCCCCATTATTCAAATTTGAAGGACTAATAACAGTACTAGCATTAGCACCGTATGTACTTCCTGTGGCACCAGTAATATTTACACCATTCTTTTTCCATTGGAAAGAAGAAGGCCAAGGGCCGACAGGAGTAGCTGTAAAATTAACCCATGTTCCAGCTGCTCCTGTGCAGACTGGGTTAACTGAAGGAGCTATAGAAACCGAAACCATAGTGGATGCGACTATAGTCATTGATAAATTATTAGAAGTAACAGGAGTATAAGTTACACAAGCGTTAGCATTATGAGTTACCACACAGGTTACTTGAGGATAACCAGCAGGAAACGTTGTTGTATAAGTGCTTTGATTAGCACCTGCTACAGCTACCGTCCCCACCTTCCACTGGTATGATGAAACATTCCCGGGTTTATTAGGGGTGGCAGTAAAGGTAACTGGAGTTACTGAACAAATATTTGTACCAACACTTGGGTTAGAACTTATTGTTAAAGTAGGGCTCACATTAGTTGTTACGGTGACTGTTATCGAATTTACGCTTGTTTGCCAAACTCCAAGAACTTGTCTTTGGCAATCGATAACATTATTATTACTTAAAGAAGTAGTTGAATATGTAGTTGAAGTAGCTCCTGATATTACAGCGCTATTTTTTCTCCACCTTAAAGGAAAACCACCAGTATTCGTTGCTGTAAACGTTATACTTGAGTTTTGACAAATTGTAGCATTTGTCGGATTTGAGGTAATTGAGAATTGTCCATTGACATTGGTTAAGGACAATAGAAATCCCAGAATGAATAAATAAACAATCCTTATGAGAGAATAATTTTTCATGGTCAAATTTAATCTATAACTATTTTTGAACTTTTAATTTTTTAGCAAGGTTGTAATATAGAAGGTCGTTGTTTTTTATCTTTTTATTCAAATTCGAGTAATTAGGTATAAGATTGGGAAAACCGAATTTCGTTACAGTTTTTTGGTTGAAATTTTTAAATTATTTTTTATAAATCAATATTTTAAACATACTTCTTCATTCAATAAATACTTAAATTATTTATGATTCTGGCTCTGAGTTTTAAACGTTACATATCGTTCTTAATTCAAACAACATGTACTTAAGCCGCAATTTGGAATTGCAACTAGTAATCAATATCTGCGAGAGTACCGATGCTCTCAGATGCGAATTCTATTAGAATATAAAAATGGATTCGGTGAAGTTTATTTGCTATACTGTATCCAAATCTATATTTATGATTTTGTTAATGCAACTTTTTATTAAAATATATTTTTCCTCATTCGTTTTATATGTTTTTTTAGGTTATGAATTATCTTTTTTCCTCCTATAATGATAGAAAAGCCATTTTCTATGTAATGACCAGGGATCGTATGTATGCATAGCATTTACTAGTTTCAGACGATATATGCTCGGATTTATTATCGATTGTACTATAAAAATATCACAATAAAATAATTCTCTTTGTTGTAATTGTTTTTGGAATAATTTATAATCGCATTAACATTAATGATTTGCAGATTTAGGCTTTATATTCAATGGGCAGTTTTATTATTTATTTCCGGAAGCTATTACTTTTAAAAGATCAATTAGGACACTGTTACCCAAATTGGGGGATTGTGCTGGATGAAAATCTCATTATATGGGCTGAAATGATTAGGTCCGGAAAGTTTCTGCTCACGGTAAAAGAGAAAGAACAATTGATTAATCTTGGTTTTGAGTTTGATTCTGAAAAAGCAGAGTGGTTGAACATGTATTACTGGGCGGATCATCTTAAAAATAAAAGAGGAAGTTTTACTATTGATCCGTCCGAAAGAGCATTGCAACCGTTGCGAGAATGGATAGGTTATCAGAAATTAAAACATCAGAAGGGAACTTTACCGGAAGATAAGATTGTGTTGTTAGAAAAAATGGGTCTTCGTTGGTCTAATGATAAGACCGACCAATGGGAGGAACGGTTTAAACAATTATGCGCTTTTATAAAAGAAAAGGATTCTATCCCCTCCTCTATCAAAAGAAATAACCTGGAAAAAATTCTATACAACTGGTTAGTGGTACA
>JANYCO010000511.1 GCA_025360235.1 Cytophagales bacterium | reverse complement strand
CCTGAAGGCTTTGGTGTCAGCCAGTTCAAGTATTACCTTGCCCAGTGGCAGGCTCAGGTAAATCCGAGTATGCACATCGAGCATAAGGCAGGAGATAAACTCTACGTAGACTTTGCAGGTGAGAAGTTACACATCGTAGATAAAGAAACAGGAGAACTACAAGCAGTAGAAGTCTTTATCTCGATTCTTGGAGCCAGTCAACTGACGTATGTTGAAGCTGTGATGAGCCAGCAGAAGGAAGATTTTATCGGAGCCTGTCAGAACGCTTTACTTTTTTACGGTGGTGTACCAGCCGCCATTGTTCCGGATAATTTAAAATCAGCCGTTACCAAAAGCAGTAAGTATGAACCTACTCTAAACGATGCCTTTGCTGATTTTGCTGAGCATTACAGCACGACTATTCTTCCGGCAAGGGCTTACCGGCCAAGAGACAAAGCTTTGGTAGAGGGCGTTGTAAAGATTGTTTATACCCGTGTCTATGCCAGGCTTCGGGGTAATACCTATTTTAGTTTAGAAGAACTTAACAAAGCTATCCTGCTTGTTCTGGAAGAACATAATATGACTCTACTGAGAGGTCGTAACTACAGCCGTAGGCAACAGTTTGAAGAAGTGGAACGCATTACCCTTGCTCCATTACCTGCGCTTCTCTACGAGCTTAGAAAACAACTTTTTGCTACCGTCATGAAAAATGGACACGTATCTTTAGGAGTAGATAAACATTACTACAGCGTACCGTACCGCTTCATTGGTAAGAAAGTAAAACTGATGTTCTCCCAGAACAGTGTAGAGATTTTTTATCACTACGAACGAATAGCCCTTCACGACCGGCTGAAGAGCCAATACCAGTATACCACTCAGAAAGACCATCTGGCTTCTACCCATCGCTTTGTCAGCGACTGGACACCGGAGAGGTTTAGCAGTTGGGCAGAAGGAATCCATGAAGATGTAAAGCTCTATATACTCAAAGTTCTTGACCGTAAACAGCATCCTGAACAAGCTTATAAATCCTGTGTGGGCATACTAAGCTTTGCTAAAAAGGTAGGGAATGAGAGATTAACAAAAGCCTGTCAGCGTGGGTTAGGCTATGGGATTTACAACTACAAAACCATCCAGAATATCCTTGAAAGAGGAATGGACAAATACGATCAGGGAGAAGAAAACGAACAGTTAAAAATGCCTCTGCATGACAATATAAGAGGAGAAGATTATTATCAGTAAACAATTTAAATACTAAAATATGAATACAACAACGTTAGATAAAATGCGCAAGATGAAGTTCTTTGGCATGTTGACTGCTTTTAAAAGCAGCCTGGAATCGGGAAGGCAGGAAGATTATACTGCCGATGAATTAATCGCCAGTCTCATAGAATCCGAATGGGATGACAGGCAGAATCGTAGAATGGAAAGACAACTCAGACACGCCCGCTTCCGATACAAAGCTGCTATTGAACAACTCAACTATGATACCGACAGAAACATAGACCGCAATATGATGATGCGGTTTGCCGAATGTACTTTTATTGATAAACAGGAGAACATCCTTATCACAGGAAGTACGGGTATAGGGAAAAGCTATATTGCTTCGGCTCTTGGACATCAGGCTTGCAGCCTTGGTTACAGCGTACTTTACCATAATACAGCAAAGCTCTTTGGCAAACTTAAAATGGCTAAAGCCGACGGTTCCTATATTAAAGAGATTGCAAAAATAGAACGGCAGGATCTTTTAATACTGGACGACTTTGGTATACAACCTTTTGATGGGCCAAGCAGAGCAGCGTTGATGGAAATCATAGAAGACAGGCATGGTAAAGCTTCCATGATTATCACCTCGCAAGTACCAATAAGTAAATGGCATGAGGTGATTGGAGAGAAAACAGTAGCCGATGCAATACTGGATAGAATTATACACCAGGCTCATCGGTTAGAGTTAAAAGGAGAATCCCTGAGAAAGAAACAACAAAATAAGAGTGAAGAAATAGACGATTAATTAACTAAATTTATATATTTGACAACGACCCAAAACAGTGCATGAACTTAAATTCTTCGCCAGCAAAATAGGTGGTCAGTTTGCTCCGGCACGCTATGGTCAGTTTCACCGGCATATCCACCATCCATTCTATTCCCAATCTGATTTAGTAAAAACGCATCCTGATTTTTATGCCTCTTTTTTTGTGTAGTGTATTTATGTCTTTCTTTATGAAG
>JANYCO010000478.1 GCA_025360235.1 Cytophagales bacterium | reverse complement strand
TAAAATTAACTCAGCTAATCGCTCATATACTATTGTCTTACTAGGGCTATTCTCTAACTCAAGTAACATTTCCTTTTTTACATCGTCTCTAACCGTTTCTGCCTCTGAATAGTCAATACTTTCAATATCTACATAAGGTTTTAATACCTGGTTTTTTACTATGTTAAAAAATAAATCGAAGTCAATATCCCCAACCAAAACCAGCGCCTTTTTTATCTTTTCACTCATATTTATAACTTCAAATTTGGTAAACTATTGACTGCCTCCTCTTCCATGGCTTTTACAGCTCTTATATATTTTTCAGTGTGCTTCATCGAGCTATGCCCTAATAAATCGCTTACCGTTTTAACATTGTTTTTTGAGATTAATAGGTTTGTTGCAAAGCTATGTCTTGCACTGTGCCAGGTAACCCTCTTTGTTATTTCAGCCGTTATAACCCACTTTCTTATTGATTTTATTGAACCAGTAAAGGAGGGTAGAGTAAATACATTTTCCTCAGGTTTTCCCCTTTCACCAAGAAGCATAAGAGCGTTATTGTTCAACCTTATTGAGACCGCTTTATTGGTCTTTGACTGTAAAACATTTACATCGGTTTTGGTAACTTTTGCCCATTTTAACCCTACTAAATCACAATGCCTTAAGCCTGTATTACAGGAAAATAAAAAGGCTCTTTTAACTTCTGAATTGGGACAATGAGTATTAGCAAGTTTTTGAATTTCCTCAAAAGAAAGAATGTCCTTTCTCAAACCTGTATCGGTTTTGAACCTCAACTCTTCAATGGAACTGATAGGATTTATTAAAAAGAGCTTATCCCTAACCGCTTGTTTTATTACCTTTTTAAACCTGTTAAAGTAGGTCTGTGGAGTATCTCCTTTGAATTTAAATTCTAAATAATTCTTAAATTGAATAACCAAGCTTTCTGTTAGCTCTCTTGATTGGATTGAAGTCTGGTTTAATTCCTCTTTTATGAATTTCTTGAACTCGTTAAGGCTTGAGGTCAAAACCCTTACATCTTTCTTTGTATATTTTGAAATATACCCTTGATAATAGACTAATAAATCAGTTTTGGTTTTGGTCCTTGAGATCAGATTGAACTCATTACTGTTCAACTCTTCTACCCGTTTTGCCTTGATTCTTTGAGCTAGTTCAATAGTGGTCTTATTGCTCTCCCTGTCAATCGGGTTCTTGGGTTTATCAATAAGGTAGAGTTTCAAAAACTCATATTGTCTTTTCCCCTCCCTGTAACAATCAAGGTAAAGACTAATTTGACCATTGGTGAGTTTTTTCTCCCTAAGTTTGACAGGCTCTTTGTTACTCTTCATTTTCCTTTGTTATTGAAATTTCTTCCTTTTATATAAAAGTAAGAAATATTGGACCAAATGAGTAACAAACGGGTAACAAATAACAGGAAAGTAACAAACAAAAATAGGAAAATTGGGGTGCTATACTGACTAGGAAAATTCTTAAGTGCTTAATTATCTTTGCCTATATTAAACAAGCTTTTGCACTTTTTAGGTGGTTCAAGTCCCACTCCTGGTACCAGAACAGTAAGGAGTATGGAGCGCGAGTAGAGAGTTTTTCTCCATACTCGCACTCCATACTCCTTACTTATTTTTATGGCTTTTAGTTTTACCAAAACTTTTAAAGAAGATGATATAAATAAATTACCTTTGCCACTACCAGAATAGAGTTTTAGGTATGAATTCTGCTAGAATCAATTCTCTTTTAAGTTGTGCTCTGTTTTGAAATTGAAAAAAATATATAGCCTTTTACTGTTTTTCCCACTCCTAGCACTCACAAGCTGTTTTGATGCGATCGAAGAAGTAAATCTTAACGACGACGGTTCCGGCACTTTTGCTTTTACTGTAAATATGAGTCAGAGCAAAGCAAAACTCGCCACAATTATGCTTGCCGATACAATCAATGGACAGAAGGTTCCCAGCAGAGAAGATATTAATAACAGGATTAAAGAAATTGTAGTTATAGCAGAAAAAACTCAAGGGATTAAAGACGTAAAAACCCAACAGGATTTTGATAATTTTGTTTTCTCTTTTCGTTGTTCGTTCTCAGACGTACATGCCTTAAATACGTTCATGGATGAAGTAAAAAAGAAACATA
>JANYCO010000468.1 GCA_025360235.1 Cytophagales bacterium | reverse complement strand
TTGTTTTTTGCTTTAGTCAAAATAGATATTAAAAATGGACGGAACAATTCGTAGTGCTATAGAACCCGGTATGAGAGTCTACATAATACTAAAAAAAGACCAACGGACAGGTAAACTCACTGAAGGAGTTGTAGAAAAAATTCTAACCAGTGCCGCTAAGCATACACGTGGCATTAAGGTAAGATTGGAATCAGGAGAGGTAGGTAGAGTGCAGGAAATTTTGGATTGAGTATTAATTTATAAAATAATAAAAATGAGTAAATACAGTATAGTGTTTATTATATTAATTTTACTGACGGCCTGTTCACAAACAGAAAACAAAATTCCATTACAGGAAAAAGATTTTTGTTCGGGTATACACAGAACAGATTTCACAACACTGTCAAAAGAACTTGAGGACATTTCAGAATTAATGGAAACCAAAACTGGAGTATATGTTTTGGAAGATGGAGGAGGGTCATTGGTTACACGTGCTTGGCTTTGTGAGCATGCAGAAAAAACCATCGATATTCAATATTTTATTTTTTCTACAGACAATGTAGGCCTAATTGCATGTGATTATTTGGTAAGGGCTGCTGACAGAGGAGTGAAAGTAAGAATCCTTCTGGACGATATCATGGTAGAAGCAAAAGTGGATGATATTCTTGCTTTGGATTCGCACGAAAACATAGATATAAAAATTTATAATCCCGGAGTTAATCTTGGAAAAAACATCATCGATAAGGTGGGAAAATTTGCGACCGATTTCAGATCAGCTAATCAGCGTATGCACAACAAAACATTTACTGTTGATGGGAAAGTAGTGATTACCGGAGGACGTAATATTGCCGATGAATATTTTGATTACGATCATGATTATAATTTTCGCGACAGAGATGTTTTGCTGCTGGGTAAAGTAACAAAAGAGGTTAGTGTGTCGTTTGAAAATTTTTGGAATAATTCATTAAGTGTGAGAGTAGTGGATGTGGTAGGAGATCAAACTGAAATCAATAAAGATTCCAATCGTTTTGATAATCTTCACCAGTATGCTTGTAATCCGGAAAATTTCTGGCCACAACTTAGAACCAAAATTAAAAATTTTCCTTCAACCATTAAGGATATCAAAAAGGGAGGTGGACTTGTTTGGTTAGATAGTGTTTCTTTTGTGTCGGACATTCCCGGTAAAAATGATGGAACAAAAGGTTTAGGTGGAGGAGGTATTACCACCAATACGTTGATTGAATTAGTGAAAAAGGCAAAACATTCAATCGATATCCAGTCGCCTTATTTGATCACAACAGAGCTGAGTCAAAACCTTTTTCGGGAAGCAGTACAACGTGGGGTTAAAATAAGAATAATGACCAATAGCCTAGCTTCCACTGATAATCTGGAGGCTTTCAGTAGCTATCAATCGGATCGGGGAAAATTGCTGAAGACAGGAATAAGAATTTATGAATTTCGTCCGGATGCAGCAGAACGTATACAAATTATGACAGGTGAGTTGCAATCAACATTAGAAAAAAAACCTGTTTTCGGAATTCATGCCAAATCAATGGTCATAGATGGAAAAATAACAGTTATCGGAACATTTAACCTTGATCCCAGAAGTGCAAATCTAAATACGGAATGTCTTGCCATTATGTATTCAGAAAAAATCGCGCTAGGAGTTTTAGCCGGGATGGAAGAAGAATTTAAACCCGAAAATTCATGGGAGACAACTTTAGAATTCAATCCGGATTCAAAAGTCGATGTAAATAAACGATTGAATACCTGGACGAAAAAGGTTTTACCGAAAGATATATTGTAAGCTCTCTGAGAGCCATTGCCGTTCACTTTAGTGAACGGATGAGTAAGCTAAAAGGAAATACAAAATGGAATTCACAGAAGGAAAGAAATATGATAAAAATAATTTTACAATTGAGCCTTTAAAAAAGGGTGAGTATGAAAATTGCATTTTCAATAATTGTGATTTTTCAAATACCAATCTTTCCGATATGAAATTTATCGGATGTAAATTTTCGGCTTGTAATCTAAGTCTTGCCAGGCTAATGAAAACAACGTTTATGGATGTCGAATTTAAAGAT
>JANYCO010000466.1 GCA_025360235.1 Cytophagales bacterium | reverse complement strand
GGTACCCATTATTACTAAGCACCTCTGCCAACCCATGCAATTCATTACCTTGATATATTCCAGTAATGTAGGGCTCTTCCATCAAAGACGGAATCGATGCAAAAATGGATGGCACTGCCTCAACAGATCTTCTACCATTTGCAAAATGGTGATCAAAGAAAGTAGATGCTCTGGCCAGGGAATCTAAAAAGGGTGTATATCCTTGATTTGAATTTCCAATCCCCATGTATTCCCTTGAAAAACTTTCCAAAATAATAACTACAACATTTACCTTACCATTGACCAACTTTAATTTAGATTGCTTCTGATTTATAATTGCCTTTACTTCTGCATCTGATTTGTAATAGGAAACACTTTCAATTTTAGGGAAACTAAGCGTTGTAAAAAAATTATACGGAGTATTTAACACAAGGTTTCCTAATACATTTGGAGTAAGCACAAATGCATGATCCGGCTTCAATGGTTTGTATTGAAACCCTCCTCTTATAATAAATATGGAGAAAAGAATCACCACTGATACTACTAACCAGGAATATAGTAGACCGAGTTTTTTTGAAGAACTAATTTCATACCTGCCATAAAATTTTATTAAAAGAAAAACAAACAAAATTAAAAACAATGGGATATACCAATAATACGAAGCCAGCTGAATACTCTGACTGCCCACATCTCCAGCTATACCTATTACATCATAACCCGTTCTTTTAGAAGTAAATTTAAAATATTCAACATCTGCCAGGTTCATGAAAAGTAAGATCCCATTCACTACCAGAAATAAATTTTTAAGAAGACGATTCCAATTTTTAGATTCCTGAAAAGAAAAGGGAAGTATACTTAATAATATAAATAAGGAATTTGAGGAAAAAATAATCGAAAGATCAAATCGGATACCATAAATAAAAGCCATTAACAAGTTATAGCCGTCTGCACTTTCAAATGCTTTTTGATTCAATAGAAAAAAAAGTAATCTACAAAAAGTATATAATAATAATAAAAGCGAAATCCTCTTTATGAGCAATAGGTATCTTTGAATGAGCATTACTTGTTTTTTTTATCAGACAAAAGTAATAAAAATTAGAACAATGCCGAAACCTGCATTCTTCCTATATGAATAACATTACCTGTGCCTACTTTTCGCCCTTCATAGTGAAAAGACAGTTGTAATCCATTGACCAATTTTTCCTGCCATACAGCCAGCCATGTGAAATTTTTTCCCATCTGTAATGACTCAAATAATTCATAGGCAACAGGAGAATTTGAAGAAGTTCCTTTAAGATCCGCTATAATGTCTATGTACTTGACGTTTAATGTAATTGTCCTTCTTGATAATTTATTAATCTTAGCTTCAAGACCTGTTTCATACAACTTTGTTTTTTCCCCTGCAGATCCTTTTTGAATATTTGTTTTATCATTATAGGCAAATTCAGCAGTGAAACGAAACGTACTTCTAGGTTGTATTGAAATACTTGGAGATATTTTCCATCCTTCCACATTATAATTTCTGGTGGTTAGATAACTGGAGGTACTGATCTTATCAATTCTCGAACCCATAAGTTTTACATTAAATATTTTTTTAATATTAAGCCTGTTATTTAACGAAAGATCATTGTTTCTTTTATGATCAAACCCCTGAGATAAAAATTGTTTTATCTCTGTATTCGAATAATTAAGTTCAATCCCGTAAGATGGGCTTGTTCGGTTGAAAAATAACGCTGAACGTACAGTGTTCTGATAAGATACGACATTGGTATCCGCTACATTTGTATAAAATGGAACAAAACGGCTAAGAATATCTTTATCTAATAACTTTTTATTTACAGTCCATGAAGATACATTTGAAAATTTAGAAAGGAATCGTTTTACTTGAGTAGATGAAGACCTCCAATTACGCGGTGCTGTGGCATCAAGCCGGTAATTAAAATTATTGGTATAGGCTTTAATATACTTGTCGGTTGGTGTAAATGTTTTAATAAACTCACCCGTCGGATCATCCAATATTTTTTCATAAAACTCATTTAACTGTTGAATACCATCTTTATTGTCATCTCTCCAAACATAATTACCTAGTCCAGGGGCTACGGCTACATAGACAAATTTTTGTTCCAATTGTCTTCCCGTTGCACTTGTTATTAATAACTC
>JANYCO010000447.1 GCA_025360235.1 Cytophagales bacterium | reverse complement strand
CCAATAACGAAAATCCAAGCTGACCAGGTAGTATAAAATCAATACTTTTATACGCTCTTCCTGTAACAATTACTGGTCTATCAAGTAATATTTTTAAATCTGGAATGGCATTTCCTCCAAAATTAATTCCGTTTATAACCCCTCTTAAATTTTGTGCAAATAGTTGCCCATTTCTGATAGATGCAGATGATAATTGCAGTGCTACTTTATACTTTCCAGTATTATCATTTCCCATTGTTTGTACATTAATTACCGCATCCAATCTGCCTTTCTTTAAGTCAATAAGCATTTCTTGGTTTGTATTATATGACTTTAATCGTACCCCCGAATTTTCTCCTTTTAATGCTTTTATAACTGGATTTAAAGTATCTGATTGTTTATCTAAACCCACATCTACACTAACACTTCCACCTCCGATAAATCCAAATACTACAATAAATATTAATGGAAATAATAAACTAAAAACTACTGCAGAAGGACTTCTGAAAATAGAGCGTAAACTTGCTTTGGTTATAGCAAATGTAGCACGAAACTGACTATATTTTGGTTGATTTTGCATGTTCATTTTATTATTAAATTAATCATCTCTCCACTCTTTTCCAGTCAAAGAAAGAAACACATCTTCAAGGTTAGCTTTCTTCACTTCTTTTTTTCGTTCAAAACCTTTTGCAACAAGGTTATCAATCAATTTATCGGGTGTATCCATTGCAATAATTTTACCACTTTCCATTACACCAACCCTATCACATAAATTTTCTGCTTCATCCATATAATGAGTGGTAATTACTACTGTTTTTCCCTGTGCTTGTATGGCTCTGATCAAATCCCATAAATTCCTTCTTGCTTGAGGATCTAAGCCTGTTGTAGGCTCATCCAAGAATACAATTTTTGGGTCATTAATTAAGGTTGTTGCTATTGAAAAACGTTGTTTTTGTCCGCCTGATAGCTCTTTATGTTTAGCCCTTGCTTTATCCTGTAAGCCAACTCTACCAAGCATTTCCATCTTATCAATATCTCTGTTATACAAACCAGAAAATAAAGATAATAATTCTAATAAAGTCAAACCAGGATAATATCCTGCTGCTTGTAATTGTACTCCTATTATTTGTTTGATTTCTTGTTGATGTTTATCTACATCAAAACCATTTACAAGCACAGCTCCACTCGTTTTATCACGCAGAGTTTCCATAATTTCAAGGGTAGTAGTTTTACCTGCCCCATTTGGACCCAACAAACCAAATATTTCGCCTTCATACACCTCGAAATCTATCCCTTTTACGGCATGAAAATCGCCATATTGTTTCTTTAAATTTTTTACCTCAATAATTTTCTTTCCGTTATTCATTTCATTTATATTATAATTATGAAAGCGCAAATGTATTTAATTAAATGAATAACGAAGATAATTAAAAATTGACATTGAAATTTAATCTTAAAATACTAACTCATCAGCTAAGAAAAAATAATAATAGCAATAAAACATTAAACTTATTAGCTAAAAATGGGTTTATAACATAATTAAAACTACATTTGCAAAAATTATTATGAAACGAATAGATCCGAAAGAGATAAGCACAAGTAAGTTACATAGTTATTTACTATATGCAGTAGCCCCTCGCCCTATTGCATTTGCGAGTACAATAGATATAGAGGGAAAACCAAATTTAAGTCCTTTTAGTTTCTTTAATGTATTCAGTAGTAATCCTCCAATTGCCATATTTTCTCCTAATTACAGAGCACGAGACGGCAGTACAAAACATACTTTAGAAAACGTAAAGGAAACGCACGAAGTAGTTATAAACATTGTTAATTATGCCATTGTACAGCAGGCTTCTTTAAGTAGTACAGAATATCCAAAAGGTGTAAATGAATTTATTAAATCTGGACTTACGCCTATTCCTTCAGAAATGATTAAGCCCTTTCGTGTAAAGGAAAGTCCTGTACAATTAGAATGTAAAGTTAAAGAAATAGTTGAGTTAGGTACTAACGGTGGGGCTGGTAATCTCGTAATATGTGAAATCGTATTGATGCATATTAAGGAAGAAGTTATGGATGAAAATGGACATATTGACCAACATAAAATAGATTTGGTTGCGAGAATGGGAGGTGATTGGTATTGCCGTGCTTCAGGAAATTCTTTATTTGAAGTACCAAAACCATTAAGTACTATTGGCATAGGAGTGGATGCTATACCAGAATATATTAGGTACAGTGAAGTTTTATCGGGCAATGATTTAGGTAAATTAGGTAATGTGGAAAATTTACCAAGTGAGGTGGTATTAAAAGAATTCGTATCTTCGCCAACTTATATTTTATTAAAAGATGAGTTTGGATTTGGAAATGGCAATACAGCTGAAGCAAAACAAAGGGCTGCAAAACATTTATTGGCAATGAATGATGTGGCAACAGCATGGAAAATATTATTATCGTAAAATACACTAAATTTTATATATCATGTTTAATATCACAGGAATTTTAAAAGTGAAAATGTCAGAACAACAAGTAAATGACAAGTTTCGCAAACGAGATTTTGTGCTGTCAGAGAACAGTTCACAATATCCCCAACTAATCACATTTCAATTGGTGCAAGACCGTTGTTCGTTAATTGACAACGTAAATGTAGGTGATGAAATTAAAGTACATTTTATCCTTAAAGGGCGTGAATGGACCAGTCCACAAAACGAGGTAAAATACTTCAACACTATTGAAGCATGGAAAATTGAAAGTGTTAAATCTGAAAACGTAACAGGTGGTACTTCAAATCCTCCTGCAATTGCTGAAGCACTCTCTGCGTCAGAACCGGATGATTTACCATTTTAAAAAGGAATTAAAATAGGGGTACA
>JANYCO010000429.1 GCA_025360235.1 Cytophagales bacterium | reverse complement strand
CACAACACAAAATATCATAACGTGGGTAGCACAGGTTATTGCTGCTATTATTATGCTACAAACTTTATGGTTTAAATTCACAGGGGCCGACGAATCTATCTATATATTCAGTACTGTCGGTATGGAGCCTTGGGGGCGATATACAACAGGTATCTTCGAACTATTTGCTTCAATACTTTTGTTAATTCCTACCCTGTCATGGATTGGTGCCGGACTGGGGGTAGGATTAATGAGCGGTGCTATTCTAATACACTTAACACTCCTTGGCATAAGTGTAAAAAACGACAATGGGTACTTGTTTTTCCTTGCACTTATCACACTCCTTGCAAGTATCCTGGTGCTGTACATCAGAAAACATCAGATCCCTGTTCTTAATAAATATATTCCAACAAAATTGTAATTTTGCTTCATCATGAATAACACGCTACTAGTACAAACCGAATCCGTATTATATCAATTAACAGATGTTCTCAATCAACTGGAACATCTGGAATATAAAAAACCGATCCATACACTCTCTGGCTCAAGCATAGGGCAACATGCAAGACATGTTATAGAATTTTACCAGTGTATGACTTCAGGGGCTCAGAATGGAAAAATAAATTATGACGAAAGAAACCGAGATAAGATGATTGAGGAAAGTCGTGAATTTGCAATTCAATGTATCAACAAGATTTTATTTGACATAAAAACGATAGACCTAAAAAAGTCAATACTACTTGAAGTATCTTATGAGTATGGGAATTTAATAGAAATAGCAACTACTCCTGAAAGAGAGATGGTATACAACATTGAACACGCCATTCATCATATGGCCTTAGTCAAAATTGGCATCAAAGAAATTAACGAAAAAATACTCTTACCCTTGGAATTTGGCGTTGCAGTTTCCACTATCAGACATCAACAAAACCATGTGCACAGTAACGTATTTACCAAAATCTAACAACGAGTATATTTTAACCTCGAGTCGTGACGAAGCCACGGCTAGACCATCTGCGGTGTTGCCTAAAGAATATTCCATAGATGGGAAAATAATTATATTTCCAAAAGATCCTGTTGGAGGAGGTTCGTGGATAGCATACTCAGAAAGCAGAACCGCTTGTTTATTAAACGGAGCTTTCAAAAAACACAAACATAATCCTCCTTACAAAAAAAGTCGCGGATTAGTTTTACTTGATTATTTTTCATTTGCCGATCTAAATACATTTACATCAAATTACAATTTCAGCAAAATAGAACCTTTCACACTTGTCATCATTGAACCTTTGGGGCTGTTTGAACTAAGATGGGATGGCGCGCAAACTTTTATTGAAAAGCTTGATAGTAATAAACCCCTTATCTGGTCCTCAAGCACCCTATATTCGGACGAAATAATTTCCAAACGCAAAACATGGTTTTCTTCATGGCTCAATTCCAATCCAAAATACAGTACTGAAGGCATACGATCTTTTCATACTCTTGGCGGAGAGGGTGATAAGGAAAACGATTTTTTAATGAACCGTAATAACCTTTTACTGACCATTAGCCTTACCTCTGTTGTTAAAAAAACCTCCGGAATAGAGATGGTCTACGAAGATTTAACGAATAAATCTTCAATAATTATTGCATTAACACCAGCTTAAATACTGCTTTTTGCTTTTGGCATTTTTATTGTACTTTTGGGGTCTGTATGTTATTTAGACTTTCAATTATTTTCTTTATCCTGTTTCCAGCGATTGGACTTGCACAAACCGATCAAACTGCACAAATAAGTGACTATTCTATCGAAGCCAAAAAAACAGATCCTCAAAAACCAAAAATTAAAATTTTGCCAAATGGTTATTACCGTCCTGAAACAAAAATTGCTGTAGGCTCCTTTGCATTATTAACGTTTCATGCCAGTCGAAAAGATACAATCTCTCGCGCTTCTTTTATAAAATCCACTTTCGTACTTACGCAAAACAAACAGCTTGCTCTTGAAAACGATTGGCTGGTATTTTTCAAAAAAGAAAAATTCAGCTTTTACGGATCATTGGATTTTATGAAATTCCCAGAAAACTTTTTCGGGATTGGAAATACTACTCAAAAGAAAGATGTCAGAAATTACGAACTGAACAGAATCACCCATAATTCAATGTTTTTAAAAAAAATAAAAGGTTACTATTTTGGAGGTCTAAATTTTGATACACAATATTTATATGGAAAGGATTCTTCACAGGGGCTTTCGAAATTCCCGCTCAACGCTAACGTCAATGGCGCCAAAGGTTATTTTGTAAATGGACTAGGACCTACATTTCT
>JANYCO010000415.1 GCA_025360235.1 Cytophagales bacterium | reverse complement strand
CTTCATAGTTCAATTAAAAATTAAGAATTAAAATTAAGAATTAAATTTTTTCTTAATTCTTAATTTTAATTCTTAATTAATTTTACTCTTCCACTGGTGGTTCTTCATCACCCTCAGTCTCTCCTTCTTCCTCTTCGGTTTCAGGTTCGTCTTCTACCTCTCCAAGATCTTCAGGAGCTTCGTCAAGCGGTTTGGCAAGTTCAACATCTTCCTCAGCGCCTTCTATTTTATCAATTTTGGCTACTGAAGTAATTTCGTCGCCATCGTTCAGTTTGATTAATCTTACACCTTGACTTACGCGACCAATTACTCTCAAATCAGCTACTGCCATGCGAATGGTCAGCCCTGCTTTGGTAATGATCATAATTTCATTATTGTTGGTCACATCATGTATGGTCACAAGGCTTCCTGTTTTTTCGGTTACTTTGAGTGTGGTTACCCCTTTACCTCCGCGATTGGTGACACGATAGATATCACTGCCGTCTTCAGGATCTACAAGGTAGGTACGTTTACCGTATCCTTTTTCAGAGATCACCATCAAAGTTGTTTCTTTGTCTTTTACACAAACAAGTCCGACTACTCTATCATCTGGTCCAGCTAGGGTTACTCCTTTTACACCCGCAGCGGTACGACCCATTGGTCTAACTTTACTTTCGTTGAAACGAATAGAACGTCCGCTTCTTAGAGCAATGATGATTTCATCACTTCCTGAAGTCATACGTACATCCAGTAATTTATCTCCTTCATGAATGGTAATGGCATTGATACCATTAGTTCTCGGACGGGAATAAGCTTCCAAAGTAGTTTTCTTGATGGTCCCTTTTTCAGTACACATGATAAGGAAGTTGTTGTTGATGTAATCTTCATCGTTCAACGACTTCACATTGATTACAGCTCTAACTTTATCAGAAGGATCTATCTGTATTAAATTTTGAAGCGCTCTGCCTTTAGAGACTTTACCACCTTCAGGAATTTCGTATACTTTCAACCAGAATACTTTTCCGGATTCGGTGAAAATTAAAAGCGAATTGTGTGCTGTGGCAACAAACAAATGTTCGGTAAAGTCATCATCTTTAGAGATCACTCCTTTTGAACCAACCCCTCCCCTGTTTTGGGTTCTGTATTCTGTAAGGGCAGTACGTTTGATATACCCTTCATGAGAGATGGTGATGAGCATTTCATCATCGGCAATGATGTCTTCGATATTGATATCATCACTAGAGTGAACGATCTGAGTTCTTCTGTCATCTCCGTAACGTTCTCTCATTTCTGCGAGTTCGTCTTTAATGATTTGCATTCTTCTTTCTCTGCTGGCTAAAATATCTTTCAAGTCAGTAATAAGGGCCATGATCTCTTCGTATTCTTTTACGATTTTCTCACGTTCCATACCTGTAAGACGCTGAAGTCTTAGTTCAAGTACGGCTTTGGCCTGGATTTCTGACATTTGGAATTCAGAGATCAAACCAACTTTTGCTACTTCAGGGTCACGGGATTCACGTATAAGTTTGATTACGGCATCCAGATTATCAAGAGCAATAAGATATCCTTGCAGAATATGAGCACGTTTTTCTGCTTCTTCAAGTTCAAACTGAGTTCTTCTGGTCACCACTTCATGACGGTGGTCTACAAAGTGAACGATAAGGTCTCTTAGGTTCAATGTTTCAGGTCTTCCTTTTACAAGGGCCACATTGTTTACCCCAAAAGAAGTTTGAAGTGCAGTATATTTATAAAGATTATTTAATACAATTGCAGGTAAGGCGTCTTTGCGCAAATCGTAAACGATACGCATTCCGTCTCTGTCCGATTCGTCGCGAAGTGCGGTGATGCCTTCAATTTTCTTTTCGTTGATCAGATCAGCCGTTCTTTCAATCATGGTCGCTTTGTTGACCATGTATGGAATTTCGGTTACAATGATTTGTTCTTTTCCTGAAGGTAACGTTTCAAAACGGGCTACCGCTCTTTGAACGATCCGTCCCCTACCCGTTTCAAGAGCAGATTTGATACCGGAAACACCATAAATGGTAGAACCTGTAGGGAAGTCAGGACCTTTTACAAAAGTCATCAATTCCTCAATCGTAATATCGTTGTTGTCAATATAGGCTACAGTACCATCGATTACTTCTCTAAGATTGTGAGGAGCCATATTGGTAGCCATTCCTACTGCAATACCAGTGGTACCGTTTACAAGAAGATTTGGAAATTTACAAGGTAGAACGGTTGGTTCCTCCTGTGAATCGTCATAGTTGGATTGAAAGTCGACGGTATTTTTATTAATATCGGCAAGCAATTCTTCCGCTATTCTTTTCAAACGAGCTTCTGTATAACGCATTGCTGCTGGAGGGTCACCGTCAATAGAACCAAAGTTTCCCTGTCCGTCTACAAGTGGGTAACGCAATGACCAGTCCTGGGCCATACGTACCATGGTATCGTAAACAGAAGCATCACCATGTGGGTGGTACTTACCAAGCACCTCCCCTACGATACGGGCAGATTTCTTATGCGCTTTATTCCAGTTCACACCCAATTCAGACATCCCGAAAAGTACCCGTCTGTGTACCGGTTTTAGGCCGTCTCTAACATCAGGAAGGGCACGGGAAATGATAACCGACATAGAATAATCTATGTAAGCACCACGCATTTCATCTTCAATATTGATCGGGATAATATTCCCGTCCCTATTAGGGATTTTTTCGTCCGCCATTTGTATATTTAATTACTTGTTTGTTAAATAGTTATTTCCAATAAATCCTATTCTTGGAAAGCCACGCAAGTTAAGCAATTCCGACCAATTTTGGTAGAAAAATTTTAGGTGTGGAAAACTAAGGAATTTTGATTTTTTAGTTTTGAATTTTGAATTAAAATACGCTAACTTTCGTTTGGTTATTTGAATGGATAAAATGACATTTTAGCTTATTCAAAACTTAAAACTCATAATTCAAAATTTATAAAAAAATGGCTCTATATAAAACAAGCAACCCGGCTTTGGGTTCAAAAACGTTTGATAATTTTGGTTCCTCC
>JANYCO010000413.1 GCA_025360235.1 Cytophagales bacterium | reverse complement strand
ACGGATGTATTGTTTAACGGTTCTGTTTATAAAGATGAACAGGGGAAAGTCCTGGGAATAGTTGTAGTAGCAAGAGACATTACCGATCAAAAAAGAATTGAGAAAGAATTAATAGAGGCGAAAGTATTTGCTGAGTTGGCAACAGAATTTGCTGAAAAAGCAAAGAGAAAGGCCGAGAGTGCAACGCAAATAGCAGAAGATGCCGTGAAAGCAAAGCAGCAATTTTTATCAAATATGAGCCATGAAATTCGCACGCCAATGAATGCGATTATTGGTTTTACAAAAGTGGTTTTAAAAACGGAGTTGTCTGCTAAACAAAAGGAGTATTTAACCGCTATTAAAATGAGTGGAGATGCATTGATTGCGCTCATTAATGACATATTGGATTTGGCAAAAGTAGACGCTGGAAAAATGACTTTTGAGAAAACGCCTTTTAAAATGGCGTCGTCCATATCTGCTATGCTTCACCTTTTTGAACCCAAAATTCAAGAGAAAAATTTAATATTAGTTAAGGAATACGATAACAGGATTCCTGAAGTGCTGGTAGGAGATTCTGTCCGTTTGCACCAGATTATTTTAAATCTGGTTAGTAATGCCGTTAAGTTTACTAATTCAGGTAAAATTACAGTTAGCGTGAAGTTGTTGAGGGAAGACGAAGAGAATGCCAGTATTGAATTTTCAGTTACGGATACGGGAATTGGAATAGAAGAAAGTAAAATTGCCAAAATATTTGAAAATTTTCAACAAGCGTCCAATGGCACTTCCAGGTTGTATGGGGGTACCGGATTAGGGCTTGCAATCGTTAAGCAACTGGTAGAACCGCAAGGAGGAACCATTGATGTAAAAAGCAAAATTGACAAAGGTTCCACGTTTAGTTTTGTGTTAAATTTTCAAAAAACAAAGGTGGATGCAGTGCTGAAAATGGAAAATCTGGAATTGGATGATGAATATAAAAATATAAAAGTACTGGTTGTTGAAGATATGGCGCTCAATCAGCTTTTAATGAAAACATTGTTGGATGATTTTGGGTTTGAGCGAGATATAGCTGCAAACGGAAAAATTGCTATCGAAAAATTAAAGGCTAAGTCCTATGATGTTATTTTGATGGATTTGCAAATGCCGGAAATGAATGGGTTTGAAGCTACAGAATACATTCGAATTACAATGAATTCTAAAATTCCTATCATTGCTTTGACCGCTGATGTTACTACTGTAGATTTAGCAAAATGCAAATCCTTTGGCATGAATGATTATATTGCTAAACCAGTTGATGAAAAATTATTGTACAGTAAAATAATTGGGTTGGTGAAAAAGCCATTCTTAAATCATAATAAAGAAATTGAAAAAAGTGTAAGTGGAAAGATAAAATGTATTGACTTGGGTTATTTGCTTAAACGTACAAAGTCAAATCCTGTATTAATGGCGGAAATGATCACGCTTTATTTGGAACAAACACCTCCTTTGATCGATATAATGAAAAAAAGTCTGATAAGTAAAGATTGGGATTCGCTGCAGGCGGCGGCACATAAGATGATCCCTTCTTTTTCAATAATGGGTATTGGTGCTGATTTTGAAACGATGGCAAAGAAGATTCATGAATATGCAAGTATACAAAAAAGGCTTGTGGATATACAAGAGTTGGTTTTGAAACTTGAAGCGGTATGCTCACAGGCATGTATTGAATTGGAAGATGAATTGAAAAGGATTAAAACGCAAAAGATATGAGTAGTGAAAATAAAATAAAATTATTTTTGGTGGATGATGATGCCGTGTTTTTAAAATCATTAGAAATTGAATTTCTTCAGCATGCAGATTTTTCTATTGAAACGTTTGCTACAGGAGAACTTTGTATGGAAAAGCTGTTCCACAATCCTGATGTTATCATATTAGATTACCATCTTGATGGCATTGATAAAAATGCAATAAACGGAATGGAGACATTGGATAAAATAAAAAAATTTAATCCTGATATCCCTGTAGTAATGTTATCATCTCAGGATAAAATTGAAGTGGCAATAAGCTGTATGCATCATAGGGCCTATGATTATGTGGTTAAAAGTGAAACAGCTTTCATGCGGTTACAGAAAATTATCACCTCTATTTTTCAATATAAAAAAATGGAGAAGGAATTGAATTGGTATATGGATAGAATGTGATTCGTGCTATACTTGTACACGCATACGAATAAAATATTAGGCATATAGTATAATAGCTCTTAGGATAAAAAATTAGGTTATTGCCAGTTGAAGGTCATTTGTGGCGATGCTCAGGATTATTCTGAAATCGAAACCGATATACTTGAAGTACTATTGCCTAAAATATTTTATGACTGAAAGGGTGGTGCGAGCAGTTATAAAATTCAAACTTGTTGAAGCGTGAGAATCTCTTATCCACATGATATTAATTATGAACAAGATTTGATAAATATACTATATGATATCGATGCTCACAGTTATATCAGAAAGCTAGGTAATTTTGATCAATTTAAGTAAGTTATATACAATAGAAGGGAATAATGTGTGAATTATGTAACAAAGGATAAAATTTGTGTAATGTACTCCTGCATAGAAATAACCATCTTTGTTTATTAGTATAGCATTAATGAAACTTAACC
>JANYCO010000389.1 GCA_025360235.1 Cytophagales bacterium | reverse complement strand
CTCTTTATTTAAAATTCTTCACTATACGGTTCATCGATGTAATCATTCACATCGTATTTGGTTGAAGCAAACACAAGCAGGATGGCATCGCGCGAAAATTTTTGCATGGTGTGCCAATCCTTCGGTTCAACAATAAGACAGGTACCCGGATTATTCAACTGAAACATTTCTTCCTTTGTACCATCGTGATTATAAATCTCGCATGACCCGGCAATGCATATTAAAGCCTGGGTTGCTGTTTTATGACGATGACCTCCACGTACAATTTTTCCAGATGGAACCTGCTGAATGTAATACGTTCGCTTTACTTCAAAAGGTAATTCGTCCTGGACAATGGTCAGCAAGCCACGTTCATCGGCATGCGATTTTAACTTGATTAATTTTGCCACCTAACTATACATTCGTTTTATGTAATTGCAAAGAAAATAATTCAACTTCCCTTTTACATGCTTATCCATGAAATAAGATGTTGAAGGTCGTGAACCATGGGAGTCAAAAGTATTATTAAATTGTTGAATGAGCAGCTTGGAACGTTGAAGGTTTTCAAAATAAGATCTGTAGAATACTTCTTTTACATTCGTATTGATATGATACGTATTCGGAGCTAAAATAATTTTTCCGTTATCATAAAATTTTACTCCATGGAAATGATAAAAGACCCGGGTAAATTTATTTCCGGATTTGATTTCCTCTCCATCAGAATCGCTTTCAAATTTGTATTGCTGGATATTCCACGGAGCGAGTCCTCCACCCAAATTTTTCAACTCCCACACACAATCAAAACGCGACGTCCAGTCATCAAGGTATTTCTGATCGCCAAACTTGCCTTCTTCAATACGATTGTAACACCATTCAAGGCAGCGTTCTCTCCACCATTTCAAAACCTGCAACGATTTTTCTGTATTATCGAAATACATAAACTGAACACAGTATTTTCCGGAGCGTTTCGACTGATCGTAATACGACGTGTAGCGATGCGAGGTGATCATAACATGATATTTCTCCGGCATTTCATTGACCAACAGTTGAGGTGATTGATAAAAAAATAAATCAGCATCGAGGTACGTACAATTCGATAATTTATATTTTTCAAGACAAAACAATATAACCGATGACGTGCATGTCCAGCAATATTCGGTGCGGGTACGATTTAATTTTACCGCCAGCAACCTCTCATCTTCAAAATCTTTAAGGGAAACAACAGTCACCTTTCCAAGGTTCATTTTCCGTAAAGTTTCATCGCATACATCATCAAAAGAAAAAATATATAAATGAAAATTCTCATTATGTACAATCAAAGATTGATACATGGCAATTCCCCTGCTCATGTAATTCTTATCAAACAAAGTACAGAAATTGAGCATGGATAAAGCAGAGAAATTCTGCAAAGAAATATTATTGAATCGCTAATTTCTTCACTATGCAGGTGTTGCTGCCAGTGAGTGTTACAAAATAAATTCCTTTGGCCCTGTTTACAAAATCCATATCTACTCTATTTTCGCCCGGTGAAATGCTTTTTTCAAAAACGCTTTGTCCAAAATAATTCACAACCTGTAAGTGATTAAAATTATTTTGCCGATGATTCCACACAATGGAAAACATACCGGAAGACGGATTCGGGTAAATAGCCATTTTATCAGTTTTTTGAATTTCATTTAGAGAAGTTGGAACGGTATAGCATATTTCAAGTTTAGGATGGAGGGAGGAGTTTGGATGATCACTTGAAGCAAAAATCAAACAGCGATAATAGTTTTCTGTCACTAGCCTCAACATGAATCCATAATTAGAAGAGGGATTACTTACCATATCCTGTACTAGAGTTGCGACATTTAAGATATAATTCTGATTTGGATTTGTGTCCTGAGGCAGTATTATTTGATTCACGTTGTCAGTTGCCGGTTGATTATTCCAGGTAATTGTATTTTCTGCCCAGGGTCCAAGAACCCGCAGAAGTGCACTCTCATCAGAACCGGTAAGGCTCGAATGCCCGCTAGATGCGCTAGAAGTAGGGTTGTTATATAAAGTAAGTGTAGCTTCCTGAATGATCGCGTTAGATGGAATCGCATTCAAATCAAAGCGCAAAAAACTGCGGTCAACAAATGGTACTCCACCAAGTGTCCATGCCATTGGACGAATATCTTCAATCGTTCCATAGTTTAGATCAGGAGAATTATCGGACACAATTGCATCTTCTCCTTTGGAAGAGTCCGGCTGTAAAACAATGCAGCTATCCAACCTATAAGTAATTTCCAATTTGGGATGCAATGCCGCATTTGAATAATCGCTTGAGGCGAATATCATACACCGCCAATAGCTTTCTGTCACCAATCTCAACATGAATCCATAATTAGAAGAGGGGATACCTATCATATCCTGCACAAGAGAAGATACATTTAAAATGTAATCCTGATTCGGATTTGTATCCTGTGGAAGAATTACTTCATTTATATTATCCGTTGGTGGTTGATTATTCCAGGTAATCGTATTTTCTGACCAAGGCCCAAGAACTCGCACAAGTACACTTTCGTCAGAACCTGAAAGACTTGAATGTCCGCTTGATGCTAGAGAAGTTGGATTATTATACAAAGTCAAGGTAGCTTGCTGAACAATTGCATTTGAAGGAATTGAACTCAAATCAAAACGAAGAAAATTGCGATCAACAAATGGTACTCCACCAAGAGTCCATGCCATTGAGCGAATGTCTTCAATTGTTCCAAAGTTTAGATCAGGGGAATTGTCTGATACAATTGCATCTTCTCCTATAACTGAACCTGGTTGTAAAACAATCGTTGTCAGTTGTGCAAATGTTCTTGGCAATAAAAAAATTAAGAACGAGAGAGAGAGTAATAGGTTCTTTGATCTCATAGTTGAATAATTTTATAAATCCTTTTTAACTCATGTCTTCAAATATATTAAATTATTTTTGTACTGAACTTAAGCAAATCGATTGCTGTGAAAGAAATTACAAAAATTAAACATGGTTTGTCTTTTTCGCCAAAACCACATTGTCAAGATACAAATCATTATTAGACGGAAGTAAAAAACCGAAAACAATCCCTAAAATATTAAAAGGGGACATCAATAAAATTGAAAACAGATAATTTAGAAATTTAGATTTTGTAACTGTCTTCTTATAAATATATCCGTTGATCAATTGAAAAATAACTCTAGTGTCGTTCACACTTTTAATGTGTTTTTCAATTTTGAATCCGTATTTGGCAAGTATCGAATTAAGCCCAAAAGAAGAGTAACGCGCATAATCGAATGGTTGTTCATGCTCATCCCAAACAAAGGGGACTGTAAGAAGAAGACAACCATCTGTTCTCAAAACACGATTTATTTCTGTTAAAAATTCTTCAGGGTTAAATACGTGTTCAAAAACCTGGTTGGCAATAATAGAATCAAACTCATTATCATCAAACGGAAATCTTTTAC
>JANYCO010000369.1 GCA_025360235.1 Cytophagales bacterium | reverse complement strand
TTCTTTCAAGTGTTTTGCTGAACGGGAAATCTGTGGCAAAAAAACATTTAGCTTCCATGTTGTTTTTTTAATGATTATCTCGATCGACTCTTTTATGTCAGGCCTTAGAGTTACTCCCTTTTGTGGGTAGTAGCCATTATCCAACCATACCAAGGTAGAGGGTTTCAGCAATTCAAATTCTGGACTAGAGGAGAAATTATTTACACAGACAAGATCTTTGTTCTCAAAAAAAGAAGGCGTCTCCAACAAAGATTTTTTAAACGATGGACCATTACCTATAATTATCATTTCCTTCTTTATCGCAACCGGCAGTTTGGTATTAAATTTCGACAGTACAACTATTTTTACAAGCGAAGCAAACATGCTTATAAAGTTTGATATAAACCGTTGCAACTTCTCTACAAAATCCTTAAGCTTTAATACCATAGAATTAGTTAACGATCGATCTTATCATCATAAATGCTTCGGCAAAGTTAACACCTACTACTACGCCCCATCGTTGTGCCTGTATTTTCAGGGCTTCAGGAGAGCGGGGATGTGGGTATTTCCTTTTTTCAAATTCATAACATTCCATGGCCTTAATTTTCGCTTCCACATTTTTCTCTCCAACTTCGAAGAAAAGATTAGGCAGAAAAGGATTTGGATAGTTAGACGCCTGCCATTCGGTAGAAGAAGGTGTTTCAAAAGTTATAATCGTTTTTACTACCTCGCCTACCAAAGGCCTGCTAGCAGTAATTACCGCATCAAACGTTCTCCTGTGATCTATATTGGTATCTCCCCCGTGATGGGTAAAGATGATCTCCGGTTGAAATTCTGCTTTCTCTTTCTCGATCACTTTCACCAGATCAAGCAAAGCAACTGAATCAAAACGATTGTCCGGAAAATCATAAATCCCCACCGATTCAAAGCCTATTATTTTTGCCGCTTTATGAATATTGGCGCGGTGAATCTCAAGTTCTCTCTTCCACTTCTCCTGATCACGCTGATCTGACCTTGAGGTAATTCCTTCTCCAAGTATAATCACCCTCACCTTGCAGCCTTGCTCGGTGATCAGTTTATTCATGGTAGCCCCAAGGCCTAGTAGCTCATCGTCTGGGTGGGATACTAGGAGGAGGATGGGTTTATTTTTTAGAGATTCTAACATCAGCTTTTATACTTTTATCTATTCTAATACTGGCTCTAGAGAACTCAAACCTGAAATTTCCGACTTCAATAAATGCCTTAGGATAATCAGTTGCATCCATCATTCGAATATAATCAAAAACCTCCTCTAAGTCTTTTAAATTAATAATATTACTCTCTTCAGGTTTTCTTCTCTTGAATTCTACAACATCGCCACTTTGCTCTTTGGGTATAAGATTACCCTGAACAATCTTTACAATCATATCAATTATAACGGAATTCGCTCTTATAAATATTTCTTCGGCACTTCCCCACAATGATAAAGGTTCTTTAAGATACAAAGGCCCTGCATCAATTCCTTTAACTACCCTTAATGCTGAAATTTTCGTTTCATATATTTTACGGACAATTAAATTCTGCAAAGGGCTCCCTCCTCTTCCAAATGGCAAATCAGTCATATGAAAAACTATACATTCAAATTTTTGATGGATTTCTTCAGGAATAATATACGACCAATGAGGAATAAAAATTAAATTTGGCTTAATTTTATCAAGATTTTCTTTTGTAAAAAATTCTTTCTTATGAATCAATATCCATTCGCTAGAGAGTTTTTTTTCAAGAAAGCTAGTAGCTTCTCTATTCCATAATTTTTCGGACACTAATACATATTTCTTCATAATTACAACAAATTATCCCATGACAAAGGAGTTCCCTCTTTAATATATTTAGTATTTTTCTTACCTAAAATCTGTTCATAAAATTTAGGGGCAAGACCAAAGCCAGGTCTTATAACTCTAATATTTTCTGACGAAAAAAAATCACCTGGATTTATATCTTTACTAGCATATATCGATCTTTTAAATTCAATACTTTTCTTTTCAACATCTTGGACTCCATATTTAATATTACCTAATGACAAAAAAGCCCTTTCACTCTCAATTACTAAAGATTTCATTTCTTCGGGTTCCATTGAAAATGCCGAATCAACACCTCCATCTTCTCTTCTTAGGGTGAAATGTTTCTCTATAACTCTAACCCCCAATGCAACGGAAGAAACAGCAACACCTATACCCATAGTATGGTCTGACAAGCCCACTTGACAACTAAACAAAGAAGCCATATGAGGGATTGTACTAATATTTGTATTCTGAGGTGTTGCAGGATAGGTGCTTGTACATTTCAACAAAATAAAATCTTTACATCCATTCGCTTTTAACGTTTTTACTGCCTCATCAAGATCAGATAAACTCGCCATACCAGTAGACATAATGACAGGCTTCCCTGTTAAGGCTACTTTCTTTAATAAGGGTAAATCCGTATTTTCAAAAGAAGCTATTTTATATAATGATACATTAAGACTTTCCAAAAAATCAACTGCAGTTTCGTCAAATGGAGTACTAAATGGTATCAACCCTCTTTTAATTGCATGTTCAAAAATAGGTTGATGCCATTCCCATGGAGTATATGCCTCCTTATAAAGATCATG
>JANYCO010000366.1 GCA_025360235.1 Cytophagales bacterium | reverse complement strand
TTTGGCTTACATGATGTAAAAGAAAAATTGTCTTGACTGTGATTCGTTTGATTTATGCGATTGTATGATTCTGTCTAGTCTTGAAATAAGTTTACGGTTTTGTGTATTCTTATTTCAAGTTTTTTTCGTTGTTCAATTATTTTTTCAAAATAAGGAACATAGTTTTTGTTTTCGGTTTTCATCCAGAGATCCCAATGTCTGAAGTATAAGCTGTAGTTACCATCTACATGTGAGTGATGCATATTGTGGTATACAGAGGTATTTAAAAATTTAAATAGAAAGGAACAACGGAAATTATTCGGAAGCACTTCAAAACCTAAATGCCCATATACGTTAATCATAAAACCAAGCAAAATAAATAAGCCAATCGTGAGTGGAGCCATTGGGATAATTAAAACTAAAGGTATAATAACTAATCCTTCCAGCACAGCTTCTATAATATGAAAAGAGTAAGCAGCCCATGGAGAGGGGTTGGTGGATTTGTGGTGAATAAGGTGAATGTATTTATAGGCAAAACCAGTATGCATAAGCCGATGCAACCAGTAGAAATAGGTGTCGTGAAATACTAATGATAATAGAAGGCTTACAGGTACCCACCAAATTGGATAAGTAGAAATATCCTTGTAGATCTGAGTGTATTCGGTAAATGGAGAGAATAATACCACTAATGAAATCCCTCCGAAAATAAAGGAGGTTTGAATGGAATGAAGAATTTCCTGAAAGAAATCGGAAGAGGTGGCGTTTTTAGTCTGAATTTTAAAACGCTTAAACTTTTCAGGAAATAAAATATAGAATACAGCAAAGGTGAAGCCGGCAATTACAAAATACCTAAGTAAGTTGATGCCGGAAACTTTAAAGAATGTAACGACAAAGGCTTCCATGGTTTTATTTAGTTATGTTTCCTGATACCAGTGAAACAGGGTTAAATGGCCAGTTTATACCTGCTTCTCTGATCAGTTGATACAAATGTACTAAGGCCCAAATCAAAAGAAGTTAACAAAAGTTAATTTCACTTTTTCTTTTGGGCAAGTCGTTTTCTGATTCTGCTTAAAGAAACAGGTGTGATTCCAAGGTAAGAAGCAATATATTTATCTGGAATGCGCCGGGCGAGACTTGGATTTTGGCTTAAAAAATGTTGATAGCGTTCTTCCGGACTTAATAAAATAAAAGCTTCCATGCGATCCAGTAAGTCGTGTGCTACATTGGAAAAGAAATACCTTCTTCCTGCACTGTATTTCGGATTCTTGTCTATCAAATCCATAATAGCATCAAAATCTACTTCAAGTAAAACAGTATCTTCGATAGCATGGTAACAAGCACGACTTTTTTCATTCTTTAAAATAGAATCGTAGGAGGCTATAAATTGATCTTCGCTTCTTAAAACCAAGGTAGCTTCTTCTCCGTTTTGTTTTACAACATAACCCCGTACAAGCCCTGATTTTATATAGGCTAGTTTTCGACTATTTACCCCAACATCAAGGTAGACTTCCCCGTGTTTCAATTTTTTTTCTTTGACTAAAGTAAATAAATAATAAATATCACCAATAGACAGGTTGGTAAAAAGTGATAAGTAACGTTTTATTTTTTCCAGGTCCAGCATAGGATTTCTGTATAACAAAGAGCTTTCAGGTGCATATTAGCATTTTTTATGATAGGATAAAATACCACCAAACAAGTGAAGATAAACTGCTTGCTCACCTTTATGTGATAAAGGTCATTTTTCTAATGTTTGATTTTAAATATATTGATAGTTAAACTCTGAATAGTATGAATACTGAAAAGAATCAGCAAGATGAACAGTATAAAAAAAGAACGAAAAGTGGGTTGGCTTTACTGGTTATTGGGTCGGCCTTGCTTCTTACGGGTTTTATTATTACCTGTGTCAATTTTCATTCCGATCAATCGTTTACTATAATAATGTATGGAACCTCTTCTGTAGGAATTGTTCTTTTGTTCTGGGGCTTGTATTTAATCGTCGGTTAATCTTATATAAGAGACTGCAAGCGGAAATTTACTTTCTACTTTTTTATGATTACAAACTCAACTCTTCTGTTCAACCTTCTCGTTTCTTCTTTATGATTATCCGCTATAGGATTGGCACCGCCAAATCCTTTTCCTTGTACTAGTTTTGCAGAAATTCCTTTTGAGATCAAATAATTTTTTACTGTAACTACTCTTTGTTCGGAGAGCTCAATGTTTTTCATTGGATCGCCATTGTTGTCGGTATACCCACGCAATTCTATTTCCATTGTAGGGTTACTTTTCATGATCTTTACAAGCCTGTCTAATTCAGGAAAAGAAGAAGCTAACATTTCCGATTTGCTTTGAACAAAGAAAATATTGTTGAGTTTTATAGTTTGTCCAACTTCAATGGGAATAAGGAATAAATCTTTCGTAATTTCTACATATGGTTTTTCTTCAAGGAGATCAAAATTTTCATTTACCGGAATATATCCTTTTGCTTCTGCTCTGTAACCATATGTTTTTCCGTAAGGCAGCACAATTTTATATTCTCCGGTAGTTGGGTTAGACCGCCCTGAGCCCACATCTTTTCCTTCAGGCAAGATCTCGTAGCTTATAACAGCTTCAACGGGGAGTTTTGTTTTCCCGTCAAGGACTCTGCCTTGCACAATTACTACGGGTTTTGGTTTGTTGTTGGTTAGTTTTATTTGATAGATATCACTGCGGGTACTATCAATTTCGTTGGAATTAACAAATGCATAAGTACCGGAAGCATTTACAGAATAATAAGCATCCCAATCTTTACAATTAATATTTGGTCCCAGGTTTTCAGGTTCAGACCAGTTCGTCCAGCTATCATCAAGTCGGCGGGTGATGTACACATCCTCCCCACCATATCCTTGTAATCCATCGGTAGAGTAGTAGAGGGTAACATTATCAGCAGCCAGAAAGGGTGCAAAATCCATCCCAAGAGTATTAACAACTTCCCCAAGATTTTTTGGTTCAGACCAAACACTATCACTGCCAAGAAAACAAGCGTATAAATCTTTTTCCCCCTCGGTATCGTTTCTTCTTAAAGCAATTATTATTGTTCTTCCATCAGAAGATAGAGTTACTTCGGTGTATTTATCCAGGTTATACCCATTGATTACTTTCATGCTCTTAGGATTACTCCACCCTGTTTTTGTTCGGTGCGACACCCAGAATTTTATATTAGGAGTGGGGTCACAAACCTTATCGGACATGAAAAGGGTATTGTTATCAGGGCTTATTGAAATAATATCGTTATTCAGATCATCGTTGATCGGATAGCCATATTTTTGAGCTTTTCCCCAACTACTATCTGGTTGTAATACAGAATACCAGATCTCATCACATTCATTGTTAACGGCTCTTGGATTATCGTAGTAGTCGCGTCTGTTAAAATAAAGAAATTTTCCATCGGCTGTAATTATTGGTCCAAGCTCAGGACTATTAGAGTTTACAGAAGTTCCTAAACGCACCCTTTTTATTTTTTGATTGGATTGTTTGGTTAAATTTATCCCATTGTTATTTTGTAGAATAGTAAATTTGTCTACAGAAACCTTTGTATTGTCTCCAACATAAAATCCTACTTTATTTCCAGGAATTGGGAGATTGTTGATTGTATTTAACAAGATTCCATTTATGGAGAATGATGTCTGAGTCCCTTTCTGTTCGATCTTCATTACAGCCGTTTTTCTGGTCGAACTAGCCATAGGAAAGCATTTTGCTGCACTTTGCTCCTTCTTTATATAGGAATAGGCTTTGTCTTT
The DNA here is from genome assembly GCA_025360235.1 of Cytophagales bacterium. Lineage (GTDB taxonomy): Bacteria > Bacteroidota > Bacteroidia > Cytophagales > Cytophagaceae > JANYCO01. The sequence goes on along the minus strand of JANYCO010000366.1, from coordinate 11,053 downwards.
ATATTTGTAAATGGAATAAAGGTTCGAACCATATAAGGTAAAGCAAAGTTGTTCTCCGTTATAGTTGTAAAAAAATAATTCCACGTAAGAATAGTATCCTTCTATCAGGAAAGGGACTTCAAAAGAATAGTCCTTGGTTGGATTTATAGAAGTTGAAAGATAAAAACTCTCTGCATCTTTTTTTGTTTTAATATTGTACTTCCCATTGGCAATATTAGCACTATAGCCATTGAAGGAAGTTTCTATTGTCCAGTTGTTTCTGTTATCGTCAAATTCATCAGAAAATAAAACAGGGTTAGTTGTTTGTGAAAAAATCTCATAAGAGAGAAATAGGAAAATAAAAAGCAGACTATTTTTCATACTTTAAACAATTTTATAAATTAAGAATGAGTAATATAAAAAAATATTACTCATTCTTCAAAAAGGAGCCGTTTCTATAAAAAATGTTTGGTAAAATCATACAAATTCCTATATTTGGTCTATACAGTTAATTCTCTCTCTTTAAATTTTTAAACGTATGAATAAAATTTTACAATTTGGCCTGTTTGTGCTATGGGTTTCAGTTTTGTCAGCAGCAAATGCCAGTTCAGATTTAAAGGTTACTAACCCGTCACTTAATTCAACTAGTGTGCAAGCCGGGAATAGCATCTCGTTTGATTTCACTTTAAACAATATTGGATTTACTGCTTCAGCAAGTAGTTATACCGGAATATACATTTCTACGGATAGTATATTTGATGCCAACGATGTATACATCACCAGTAGATTTAACTCAGGACTTTCTTCTTCTGGGTCAGAAATAATACTGAAGCAGATACTAACTATTCCTCAGAGTATTTCTACAGGTAAACAATATATATTGCTTTATGCCGATTACGATAAAGATGTATCAGAAAGTAATGAGCTGAACAATGTAATAGGGTTTCCAATAAATGTTTTGCCTGGAATAGACAGAGACTTATCAGTAGATGCGAGCATCAGCACTATATCGGTTGAGGCGGGAAATGGAGTGAGTATAAGTATTAATCTAAATAGCAATGAAGCTGGTGCTGTGGGTCCAAACAATACAGGACTCTATCTCTCTTCAAACTCAAGTTTTGATCCCAGCGACATTATTATTTCTTATGACCAATACGTATATGGCATTAATGGAAATACTACTTTGCCATTAGGTGTAGCAGGGATTATTCCAGAAAACACTCCTCCAGGCACTTATTATTTACTGATAGTTGCAGATAATAAAAAGCAAGTATTAGAAACAGATGAAACAAATAATACGGATGTTATTTCTTTAACAGTAACTGCGCCATCTGGAAACAGAGATTTGTTTGTTACAAATCTTACTGTCGCTTCAAGTATTGAAATCGGTGCCTATTTTTCCGTTGGCCATAAGATTAACAATGCAGGAACATCTTCCGTAGGTCGTACGTATACCGGGTTTTATCTTTCTACAGACAATGTGTTTGACCCTTCCTCAGATTATTTTATTACTAACGATTGCATTGTTCCGGTGGCAGGTAATTCTTTTGTAAATGAAAACCCAACATTAAAAATTTCATCCAGCAAACCAGCAGGAAATTATTACCTAATCGTGTTTACGGATTTTGACAATGAAATTACAGAGACAAATGAATCGAATAATACGGCAATAATCCCAATAACACTAGTCAATCCTACTGCCGATTTGACTATTTTTAATCCGTCTATTTCTGCCTCTACGATAGAAGTATTTAATCAGGTAACGGTAAGCTATACAGTAAAAAATATCGGTATAGGTTCTATTATTAATAATTTTACTTCTGTGTCTATTTCCTCCGACGCGGTAATCGATTATCAGGATACTTATTTGATTGTGGCCTATAATGGTGTTAGTATAGCACAAACGGATTATACCTTTTCCTACACAGTAACGATACCAAGTGATGTTTTACCGGGCACTTACAATCTTATTTTCAAAACGGATTACAATAATGCCAATGTAGAAACAGATGAAAACAATAACATTGTCATTATACCAATAACAATTGCGCCACATTCCAATTCTTCGGATTTGTCTTTTTCGAATACCTATGTTCTGAATTCTCCTATTGAAGCCGGAGGAGTGCTTAGCTTTAATTACAGGCTAAACAACAATGGCATTTCTGCTGTTACTAATAATACCACTACATCTTTTTATCTGTCTAACGACAATACAAAAAATGCAGGTGACATTTTAGTAGGACAAACGTACGAACCATATATATCCGGTGGGAGTTACCAGGACGGATCCTGGTTTTCTAAAATACCAAGTAACATATCTGCAGGAAATTATTATTTAATTTTTTATACAGACGATTCTCTTATTATTCCTGAAACTAATGAGAATAATAATTCTGCAGCAGTACCGATAACAATCACGGCTCCCGCTGATAGAGATTTGACAATCCAGAACCCTTCACTCAGTGTATCTACAATAGAGGCTAGTTACGGCTTAACCTTAAACGCTACGGTAGCAAATATTGGCAGTGTAAGTACTACTGGAGTTAGTTATACAAGTTTTTACCTTTCCCTTGATACAGATCTGGATGATGTTGATATTTTTTTAGGAAATACAATGACATCTAGTTTACTCGGTGGAGATACGGAAGCCATTTCCAATTTTGAAATTTTTATTGATCAACAAACCCTGGCAGGGAATTACTACATTCTTTTTATAGCAGATGGTGCCGATGAAATTGTTGAAAGCAATGAGAACAATAATGTGGTTTCCCTTCCGATAACTGTTATAGCCAATGATGTTGATTTGACTGTTTCCAGTATTATATTGTCCAACAACAACCCCACTGTTGGAGATGATATATATGTGAATTTTACTGTAAACAATTCAGGGTCGTCTCTTTGTTTAGGGTCAAGTGCCGATATCTATTTATCTACGGATGCTATTTGGGATCAAAACGATATTCTTGCAAATGATTTCTTAAGTTTCCCAGACATTCTGCCAGGTAGTTCTTACGATTATATTGGAGCTAATATTTTTATTCCCTATTCCTTTATTTCCGGAACCTATTATCTTATCATTCGTGCTGATAATTATGGATATGTTTATGAAACTAATGAGAACAATAACTCAAACTATGTTCCAGTTAATGTTGTAGGAGTACCGGTTCCGGATCTAATAGTACAGCATTCAACGATATCAAGCTCAACAGTTGAATCAGGGTCTTTTGTAAACGTGAATTTTTATGTAAAGAATGATGGAAATCAAATAGCATACTCATCCTACGCCTCTATTTTTCTTTCGGAAGATTCTAACATAGATAATCTGGATACTGAAGTAGCATCATACATCTCTGTTGACGAGCTAAATGCAGGAGACTCTGTTTATGTAGAAGTACAAGTTGAGATACCGATTGGGTTGGATGAAAAGACCTATCAGTTAATTATAAAAGCAGATAATTTAGAGTTTATTCAAGAAGGGAAAGAGCAGAATAATACGAACACAATAGCCATAAATATTATTACAACAGGTACAAAAGACTTATGGATAGACAGTGTAGCAGTGAGTCCTGAAGTAGCAGAAGCGGGTGGAGTAAATTATTTAAATTTTAGGTTAAATAATTCCGGTACGGCTTCTACTGCTTTCGAAAATTTTAAAGTTTACTTTTCAGACAATACTACTCTTGAAGGAACAGATGATTTATTATATGGCGACGCATTTTTTGTGATACCTGCAGGAGGATTTGCCTTAGGTGACGCATTACAACTGAATATTCCGGCAGCAGCAATACTTGGACAGCATTATATATTGATTGTTGCAGATTGTGACAACAATGAATCTGAATCAGATGAGACAAACAATATGCAGGCATTTCCAATAACAATTGTTCCAAATGGATCATTGGACCTGCGTATCTCAAATGCTGGTTTGACGAACACAACAGTTATTTCTGGGGGCACAACAAGTTTAACCTATACATTAAAAAACGTAGCACCTGGTCCAATATATAATTCTATAACAGGGATCTATTTTTCAACAGATAATACAATTGATGGAAGCGATTCTCTATTGTCTACAATCTCTTATTCAACCCCATTATATGGAGGAGAAGCTATTAATGAAGTTGGATACGTTATTTCAATTCCAACTGGAGTGCCGGATGGAAATTATTATTTAATCCTAAACTGTGATAACGACAACTCCATTACTGAAATTAGCGAAACAAACAATACGTTTGTGCTCCCGATCACGATTGGCAATCCCCTTGCTATTGAGGATAAAGTTGGGGTTAATTCCTCAATAGGTTTATATCCTAATCCTACAAGAGGTCAGGTATATTTTGATTTAAAAGGGATTGATATAGTGAAGGATCAAAAATTGTATATAATCAATGGTGTTGGAGCAAAAGTAATCGAAAAAACAATTTACTCTTCACAATTCAGTTTAGATCTGTCATCGTTGGAGCAAGGAATATATACCTATTCTATCTCCGGTGTTTCTAATTATGGGAAATTGATACTAATTAAATAATCAGTCAACAATAATTACTATTTATCAAACAAATGTACCTTCTCCGTATTTATTTTAAGGGGCACAATATCTCCTTTTTTTATAATAGGAGAGTTGGTATAAAGCCAAAGTTTTAGTCTGTCGAGACGTACTTCCAGACGATAACAGGAACCAAAATAATCTTTTCGCATTATTTTCGCATAAAGCATAGCGTTGCCTTCTTCTGCAAGCTCTACGTCTTCGTAACGAATACAAACCTTTGCTTCAGGAGACACTTCTTTGGTAGCAGAAATATTTAGTTTTTCAAGATTTCTTATCGTAACAATATTGGCATTACCAAAGTAAGAAGCTACATATGGAGTAATTGGTTTGGAATAAATAGTTTCAGGAGAACCAATTTGTCTGACAGTGCCTTCTTTCATCACGGCTATCTGATCAGATAGCGAAAGCGCATCAGCACTTTCATGCGTCACAAAAATAACAGCGGCTTTTGTTTGACGAATATAATCAGCCAATTCAGCTTTTATTTCAGCGCGAAGAATCATATCCAAATTACTAAAAGGTTCATCCAGCAATAATAATCTTGGCGAACCTGACAATGCTTTCGCTAATGCAACTCTTTGCTGTTGTCCGCCTGAGAGGGTCCCTGGTATTTTATCCCTGTATTCCTGAAGACGGAAAATATCAAGCAACTCGTTGATCTTTTTTTCCTGATCTTCATTGGTCAAAGAGCGGATCATATATTGAATATTTTCATATACGGTATGGCGTGGAAATAAATTGTAGTCCTGATGTGCCAATTCAATCCCTTCTTCTCCTGCTAATAATTTTTTTGATGGACCTTTTACCAAATTTCCATCAAACCAGATTTCTCCACTGTCGGCATCTTCAAGTCCTTTTATCAGACGAAGTAGCGTGGATTTCCCACTACCACTTTCACCTGTTAGCGTAAAAAATTCTCCGTCTTTTACAGAAAAGGAGACCTCAGATACAGCAGGTTTTGTTTGGCCTTCGTATTTTTTTGTTATTTTTTTAATTTCTAACATGGATTAGGAGTAATGGATTTATTGGATGAATACGCTTTCAGTTCTCAATAGTCAAAGCTATTATTTTAAAATCATAATCTAAAAAAAAGTCACTGCTAAAATTTCTTATAATAATCCAATTAGAAATATATATATAATGTGGAAAACTCCAACCAATTCATTACCAGTCAATAATCCTAGTCATAGCGAAAATACTAGACTCTTAAGCCAATATGGATTTTGAAAACTGTCTTTTTGCCCTACCTTTGCACAATTTTAATGTAAAGCAGTCTAAATTATAAAGTCTAATATCTAACGTCTGAAAAAATGCCAAGAGACACAAGTATCAAATCGGTTTTAATAATAGGAAGTGGTCCAATCGTAATAGGTCAGGCCTGTGAGTTCGATTATGCAGGTTCACAAGCGTCCAGGTCTCTTAGAGACGAAGGCATTGAGGTAACACTCATCAACTCAAATCCCGCTACTATCATGACAGATGAAGTAACGGCCGACAATATTTATTTACTGCCTTTAGAAAAGAAATCAATCATTCAGATTTTAGAGAAACACAAAATCGACGCAGTGCTTCCAACTATGGGAGGACAAACCGCTCTCAACCTTGCTATCGATTGTGATAAGGCAGGTATCTGGAAAAAATACGGTGTACGCATGATCGGTGTAGACATCGGAGCTATTGAAACTACGGAAGACAGAGAAAAATTCCGTTTGAAGATGATCGAAATTGGAGTAGCAGTTTGTAAAGGGGAAACCGCCACTTCTTTCTTACAAGGAAAAGAAATAGCCCAAGAAATAGGATTCCCTTTGGTAATCCGACCTTCATTTACACTTGGTGGTACAGGAGGAGGTTTTGTTGAGACCGCTGATCAGTTTGAGGCAGCACTTACAGCAGGCTTACACGCATCACCTATACATGAAGTTTTGGTGGAGCAATCGATCAAAGGTTGGAAAGAATACGAATTAGAATTGTTGCGCGACAATATCGGGAACGTTATCATTGTTTGTTCAATAGAAAATTTTGATCCTATGGGGATTCATACAGGAGACTCTATTACCGTAGCACCTGCCATGACATTGCCCGACACCGTTTATCAGGAGATGCGCGATAAAGCAATTACAATGATGAATGCGATCGGACAGTTTGCCGGAGGTTGTAACGTTCAATTTTCCCTAAGTCCTGATTATAAAACCGTAATTGGAATAGAAATAAATCCTCGTGTATCCCGTTCCTCAGCGCTGGCATCAAAAGCAACTGGTTATCCAATTGCAAAAATTGCTGCAAAATTGGCAATTGGATATAACCTTGATGAATTGAAAAATCAAATTACTAAGACGACTTCAGCTTATTTTGAGCCGGCGCTAGATTATGTAATCGTAAAAATACCTCGTTGGAATTTTGATAAATTTAAAGGAGCAGACAAAATTCTTGGTTTGCAAATGAAATCCGTGGGTGAAGCAATGGGTATTGGCAGAACTTTTCAGGAAGCCTTACAGAAAGCTTGCCAGTCGCTGGAGATAAAACGCAATGGTCTTGGTGCGGATGGGAAAGAATTGAAAAATCAAGAGGAGATTTTATACAGTCTTGCCAATGCAAGCTGGAATAGACTTTTTCATATCAAGGATGCTTTCCATATGGGAATTTCTTTTAAAACCATTCAAAACTTAACAAAAATAGACGCCTGGTTCCTACATCAAATAGAAGAATTGTATTTGATGGACAAGGAATTGGAGAAGCTTACCATTGAAACCATTTCACGTGAGATGCTTGTTATTGCTAAGCAAAAGGGCTATGCTGACAGACAGATTGCTCACTTAATCAATTGTAAGGAAAGTGAAGTGTTTAACAAACGTCACGATTTAGGAATTAAACGGGTATACAAATTGGTGGACACATGTTCTGCAGAATTTGAAGCGAAAACACCCTACTACTATTCTACTTTTGACGGAGAGAATGAATCAATAGTTTCCGATAGAAAAAAAATTATTGTTCTTGGTTCTGGTCCAAATAGAATTGGACAAGGAATCGAGTTTGATTATTCATGCGTACATGGAGTGTTGGCTGCAAAAGAATCGGGATATGAAACGATAATGATCAACTGTAACCCTGAGACGGTTTCTACCGATTTCGATGTGGCAGACAAATTATATTTTGAACCAGTGTTCTGGGAACATATTTACGACATCATTCTACATGAGAAACCAGAAGGTGTTATTGTTCAGCTCGGAGGACAAACGGCTTTAAAACTGGCCGAGAAATTAGAGCGTTATGGTATTAAAATTATTGGCACTAGCTTCAAAGCATTAGATCTTGCAGAAGACAGAGGTCAGTTTTCTAATTTATTGAAAGCAAATAATATTCCATACCCACAATTTGGTACGATCCAATCTGCTGAAGAAGCACTGGACGTGGCTAAAGAATTAGGCTTCCCTTTATTGGTAAGACCTTCTTATGTTTTGGGTGGACAGAGCATGAAGATTGTGATTAATGAAAAAGAGTTGGAATCACATGTGGTGTCGATTATTAAAGATTATCCGGAAGGCAAAGTTCTTTTAGATCATTTTCTTGATGGAGCTATAGAAGCGGAAGCCGATGCTATCTGTGATGGAAAAGATGTTTATATAATTGGGATAATGGAACACATAGAACCTGCCGGAATTCACTCTGGAGATTCTAACGCAGTACTTCCTCCATTCGATTTAAGCGACAATGTGATTAAACAAATCGAAGATCATACTAAAAAAATCGCAGTAGCTTTAGAAACAGTAGGGCTTTTAAATATCCAGTTTGCGATCAAAAATGAAATCGTTTACATCATCGAGGCCAATCCTAGAGCTTCTCGTACGGTGCCATTCATTTGCAAAGCATATAAGGAACCTTATGTAAATTATGCTACAAAAGTAATGTTAGGGGTGAATAAGGTAAAAGATTTTAATTTTAAACCATACAAGAAAGGGTATGCTATCAAAATCCCGGTATTCTCATTTAGTAAATTCCCTAATGTAAATAAGGAACTTGGACCTGAAATGAAATCGACTGGTGAGGCAATATATTTCATAGATGATCTTCAGGATGATTTCTTCCTGAAAGTATATTCTGAAAGGAATATGTATATGAGTAAGTAGTACTATAATTTTATAGTAAGTACATTAAAATATTTTAACTGCTGATACGTCTATAGTTATAGTATGAAGACTTTCGTTACGATAATCATCATTTTGCTCCTTATCAGGTGGTTTTTAAAACCATTTATAAAGTTTACAGTGAATGCGTCGATTAATAAAATGGCAGAAGAGGCTAAAAGAAATCAACAGCAATACGAGCAAAGACAAAGAAAATCAGAAGGAACTATTTCAGTAGATTATATTCCGGTAAAAGGGAAAGATTCTCCCAAAGGCCGTTCAGGGGATTATGTGGACTATGAGGAAATAAAATAATTAAAAATTAAGAATTAGAAATTAAAAACAAGCCTTTAATTTTTAATTCTTAATTATTTACAACTTCCATTCAATCATCAATTCTTTTGCTTCATCCACTGCCACAATACATTTCTTTTTGAGTGTTTTTATTTTGGCAGCAATAAATTTTTCGTCTGGAGTAATGGTTTTAATTGAGGCCGTTTCAATTTCGATAAGTAGCCTTTCAGATTCCTTCATTCCCATTACATTAATACTGGATTTCATTTTGTGGGCATAATCTGCTAGAGTATTCCAGTTTTTTTCCAGTAAGGATTTTTCAAGAAGAACAAGGTCTTCTGGGATCTGGAGGATAAAAATTCCTATTACTTCTTTGAGAAAGGACTTGTTACCCATTGCGGCACTTTTGAGATATCGGAAACGAATTACTTTTTTTCTTGTAGTAACAAGCATAACTATTCTTTTTAAACAAGGTTCAACCGTTGCATTAATGCTTCCTTATAGCTTCTGCTCACAGAAAGAATTTTTTTATTTATGGTAATAAAATAGTCGTCAATATTGCTTATTCGGTTTAGGTTTACAATATAAGATCGGTGTACCCGCATAAAGATCTCAGGTAATTTTTCTTCTATTCTTTTCATAGTAGAATATACCATGTATCTTTTCTCTACTGTGTTAATAGAAATGTAATCTCCCATTGCTTCTATCCAAAGAATGTCTTTAAGCGATAGTTTAATCAGCGAAGAATCTACCTTTATGAAAATATCTTCTTTCGAAGGAGCAGCAACTACACTATTTTCCCGGTCTTTTTCGGCTGCCTTTTTTACAGCCTTGAGATACCGGCTATAGGTTACGGGTTTAAGCAAATAGTCGGTTACATTGTATTCAAAGGCCTCCAGAGCATAGTCTTTATGGGAAGTCATAAGTATAATCTGAGGATGGGTGTCAACACTTTTCAGCAATTCCATACCATTCATAATAGGCATCTCTATATCCAAAAAAACGAGTTGTATGTTATTTGAATTCGTTAAAATAGACATAGCTTCAATAGCACTGCCACAACTCTTTTCCAGTGTAAGAAATGAAGTTTCTCTTATAAAGTGTTCTATCGTTCTTCTCGACAACTCGTCATCGTCTACTATAAGGCAATTCATACAATTAAAAATTTAAGTAAATACAACGTAAACTGTTATAGTCACTATAACGATAGCAATTCAGATAGGTTGATAAGAGAATATACGTATGGATTTATAGAATTTTACCAATATTTACATGGTGTTTTTACTTTTATTATAAATGTAAATTATTAATTAACAAACAGTTGCACAAACAAAGCGCAATAACTGTTGATTTTTTTAAAAATTGGGTATATTTGCAATCCCCTAGGGAATAAAAAAAACGTTCCGGCAGGATTAAACGATAGAATAAAAACTACGTATAATATGCTGGAGCGGAAAAAGAAGAGAGAAAGAAATGTCTTGGTATAAAAGAACAGAAAAGGGCATCGTTACTCCAACAGAAGAGAAGTTGGAAGTGCCCGACGGTTTGTGGCATCAGTGCCCAAGTTGTAAAAAGATAATGCAAGTAGAAGAACATGCGGCAAGTTGTTATGTTTGCCCGGCTTGTAATTATCATGACAGGATAAATTCGAAAGAATATTTTGAAGTCCTGTTTGATGAAAACGAATTCGTAGAACTGGACGAAAATATGACCTCAGGAAATCCGTTAAATTTTGTAGACACACAACCTTACCCTAGTCGTATTGTAGCCTCACAAAAGAAAACAGGTCTTAAAGATGCTGTACGTTCTGCTTCTGGTAAAATTAATGGTATCGATGTAACGATTTCTTGTATGGATTTCCGTTTCATTGGAGGGTCTATGGGTTCTGTAGTAGGAGAGAAAATTTCCAGAGCTATTGATCATGCAAGAAAAAAGAAAACACCATTTATCATGGTCTCCAAATCAGGAGGTGCAAGGATGATGGAAGCAGGTTTTTCACTTATGCAAATGGCAAAAACTTCGGCACGTTTGGCCTTGCTTGATAAAGAAGGATTACCTTATATTTCCATACTTACCGATCCTACTACAGGTGGTGTTACGGCTTCCTATG
>JANYCO010000365.1 GCA_025360235.1 Cytophagales bacterium | reverse complement strand
AATTAAAAGTAAAATGTGTAGAGTTAGTTGAATAGTTTGGCGTTTTAATAATTAATAAAAAACTTTAAACTTTGCACTTTAAACAATAAAAAATAAACAAAATGGAAGAAATAGAGTTATACATCGACGATGCGAAAGATTCAATGCTAAAGGCACTTAAGCATACCGAATTAGAACTTACAAAAGTACGTGCCGGCAAAGCTACGCCTAATATGCTTGACGGTATCATGGTTGATTATTATGGAGTACAATCTGCCATCCAAAATGTTTCGTCGATCTCTACTCCCGACGCCAGAACGCTGGCAGTAAAACCTTGGGAGAAAGGGATGATTACCACTATTGAAAAAGCGATAAGAGATGCAAATCTGGGCTACAACCCACAAAATAATGGCGAATCTATTATCATTAATATTCCTCCGATGACAGAGGAAAGAAGAAGATCGCTTGTAAAACAAGCCAAGACGGAAGGAGAGAATGGCAAGGTAAGAGTCAGAACTATTCGCAAAGACACGAACGACGAATTAAAAAAACTTCTGAAAGAAGGTGCTGCTGAAGATGCTGTAAAGGCGGCCGAAGAGAAAGTGCAAAACCTAACCAACGATTACATTGCACTGATCGACCAAACGCTTGCAAAAAAAGAGGCTGAAATAATGACAATTTAATTCGTCTTTTTTCAAGTCCGGGCATTTTTATAACCATATTGTATTTCGTACGTACAAGTAAGGCGGGAAGGAGTTTATCTTTGCCAATATGCTTGTGATAGCACTCTCGAATTAAATACATTTTCTTGAAATTAAAGACCCAAATATTAACACTTTTCATACTTACAAGTATAGCTATTGTTGTAGTGACAGGCTATCTGTACTACTTTAACGTTCAGGAAATTCTGGTAGAACAAAATATAAATGAGTTAAAGGCGGTATCCAAGGCAAAATCTGCAAGGGTAAATTCCATTATACAAAATAAGATTACTGAACTTGAAATCCTACGTCGCTCACCTATTATTAAGGTAGCTTTATTTAATTATATAGCAGGAGGTGACAGCAATACACTGAATAAGATTGCGCTTTACAACTCTATCATACGTTCAAAAGAAGCGATAGAGGGAATTAACCGTTTGATAATTCTGGACAAATTAGGAACTGTAGTAATCGCTTCTAACCCTAGCCGTACTTTAGAAAAAAACTATTCAAATTACAAATGTATTTCTGCTCTCTCAGATGACTCCAAACTAACGATAGAATACAGATACAACGAACACGAAGAACTGGTGCTCTGCCTAGCAAGTTATATTGACCCTAACTATATCCTTCTTATTGAAAATGATGTGAGTAGCATTATATCTGTAACCGAAGATTATACAGGCCTGGGCGTTTCGGGAGAAACTGCAATTTTTCAGATCGACGAAGAAGGTAGCCTGATCTACCTTACCCCGCTTCGATTTTACAACAAACCTTTTCTAAAAGAAGTAAAAACCCCTGAGCTCATTGCTTTCCAACAAGAGTTAAAAAAGGGAACGATCGTTTACAACAATATTCTTGACTACAGAAATAATAAAGTGACAGCTTCTGTCAACAGCATTAATAAAACGGACTGGAAAATCATTACAAAAATTGACGTAAGTGAAACGCTTGTTTATATGGAGCGCCTTAGACGAATGGCCATTATAGCCAGCGTCTCAATCATTCTGGTAGTGTCTCTCCTTATCTATTTATTTGCTTACTTCTTTGTAAAACCGATCAACGACATGGCCGATGCGGCAGAAGACATCAGTCAGGGAGATCTTACAAAACGAGTTGAGATCAAAAACAAAAACGAACTGGGACAACTAGCCTCGTCATTCAATAAAATGACAAATAGTCTGGTGGCAACCCAGAAAGATCTTCAAAGTAAATTAAATGAACTTAACCGTTCTAACAATGCTCTGGATAAATTCGCACACGTAGTATCGCATGACATAAAAGCGCCTATTAACTCAATAGAAGGGCTGGCGAATCTTCTGGAATTGGAACTTAGAAACATATTGAGTCCTGAACAAAAGGATCTCATCATGAAAATTCAGAGTCAGTCCAGAAAAACAAAAGAGATGGTGAAAGGTATTCTGGAAATGGCAGAATTAAAAGCACAAAGAGGAACGATAGAACATGTAGACCTGAATGAAGTAATAGAGAATATTAAGAATATTTTAATGATTCAATCCCACATTAAAATATTAATTCCTGAAAGACTTCCTATTCTTAGCATAGAAAAAATATTAGTTTATCAGATTTTCCAAAACCTCATCAGCAACGCTATAAAATACAACGATAAAGCAGAAGGCATAATCCGAATTCTTTTTAGCACTGAAAATGGGGTTCACAAATTCTCTATCACAGACAATGGAGCCGGAATCGACAAAGAATTTCAATCAAAAATATTTGAAATATTCAATACCGGAAATACTTCTAAAGACTACGACAGTACAGGCATTGGCCTTTCGATCGTTAAAAATATAATAGAAGAAAAAGGAGGTTCTATTTGGGTAGAATCAATTAAAGGAGAGGGGGCTACTTTCTACTTCAACTTACCAGCTAATCAATCTTAAGTTTGGAAAATTCACAAAACGAAATAAAAATTATTGCCTCAGGCGATGGGTCTCACACTATTTTCCATTCCGGACTTAACGAAACGTATCACTCCATGCATGGAGCTGTCCAGGAATCTGAACACGTTTTTATAGAGGCCGGTCTCGAACAATTGATTCCAACAAAAAAAATAATACCCATTTTTGAAGTAGGCTTTGGCACGGGCCTTAACGCTTGGCTTACCTACAAAAAAATAGCAAGTTCAGACACAAAAATTATTTACCATAGCCTGGAACCCTATCCCTTAAAAGAAGATATCTATTCCCAATTAAATTATACAAAAAATTTATCCGACAAAACTCTTCAGGATTTTTTCATACAACTTCATAAAGCACCATGGGATGAAGAGGTAGAGCTCAACCGTAATTTTGTATTGAAAAAAATAAAATTAAAACTTGAAGAGTATAACATTTCCGGCCAGCATTTCGACTTGATTTATTACGATGCTTTTGCACCCAGCAAACAAGCTGAAGTTTGGCTACCTGAAAATATTAAAAAGGTTTATTCGCTTCTCAATAAGGATGGCTTAATCGTCACCTACTGTGCCCGGGGTCAATTCAAAAGAGATCTCAAGGAAGCGGGCTTTATCGTTGAAACACTTATAGGGCCCCCGGGCAAAAAGGAAATGACTAGAGGGAAAAAATAATGGTCAATTCTTAATTTTTAATTCTTAATTTTTAATTTATTATTTCATACCTTTATTTTGGTTTAAAGAGGTTAGTTCCATGCATAATGTAGAAGTTGTTGTTATATTATTATCCATCATGGCAGGGTTGGCTGCTTTGGCGGAAAAAATAAAAATCTCCTACCCCATTTTATTAGTAATTGTAGGACTTGGTATTGGTCTGGTTCCAGGCCTACCTACAATAGCACTAAACCCAGAGATTGTCTTTTTTGTTTTTCTCCCTCCCCTTCTTTATGCGGCAGCCTGGAATACTTCCTGGCATGATTTCAAAAAAGCAAAAAGAGCAATTAGTCTGCTGGCAATTGGCCTTGTGCTCTTTACAACCAGCATAGTAGCTGTTGCTGCTCATTATTTTATTCCAGGATTTACCTGGCCTCTTGCATTTTTACTTGGGGCCATCATTTCTCCCCCAGATGCTGTAGCCGCAACTTCCGTGACGAAAGGACTCAACGTTCCTAAAAGAGTACTCACTATACTAGAGGGAGAAAGTTTAGTAAATGATGCTTCCGGCATTATCGCATTTCGTTATGCTGTGATTGCAGTAACTACCGGAAATTTCGTTTTCTGGGAAGCAGGTGTAAATTTCATTGTTGTAGTGGTAGGTGGCATTGCGGTTGGCCTAGTGGTTGGGCTCCTGTTTTTTTACCTTCATAAAATATGCACAATGACTTCAACCATTGATGTAATCCTTACGTTACTCACTCCTTTCATTGCTTATATTGTAGCAGAAAGAATTCATACCTCCGGGGTTCTGGCAGTAGTAGTGGCAGGCCTATTTCTCAGCTTTCGTTCTTCAGCAATTCTTTCACACAATACACGTATCAATGCCTTAGCCGTTTGGGAAACATTGGTATTTATTCTTAATGGAATAATTTTTATTCTTATAGGATTACAACTTCCCTCTGTAATGAAAGGAATAGGAACACAACATTCCCTCCTCACCTTGGTAGGTTATGGCCTGATGATAGGAATTATCATTATGATTATTCGACTGCTCTGGATGTATCCCGGAGCATACCTACCCAGAATATTAAGCAAAAAAATCCGGCAGATGGAGCCTAGGCCCAGCTGGAAAGCTGTATTTATTATTGGCTGGACGGGTATGAGAGGTGTAGTGTCGCTGGCTGCCGCACTGGCACTGCCTGTAACGATGGAAAACGGACAACCATTTCCTCAACGGGACATGATTCTATTTATCACTTTTGTAGTAATCATGTTCACCCTTTTATTCCAGGGACTCACCTTACCCTATATCGTTAGAAAATTAAACATCCCCTCATCCGACCAAGAGGAAATAGAAGAGCAACTGGCAAGGGTAAAACTCGCCAGTTCGGTAATCCTACATATCGAAGAAAATTTTGCTATTGGTGTAGTACACGATGATGTTTTAAATCAGGTAAAAAATAAATATGAATTAAAGATTAATCATCTTCATAGAAAAGTACGAACAGAGGACAGTACCAAAGACACCTCCGAACTTTTCCATCAATTACACGGTATGCAGAAAGAATTGTTAAAAGTGGAGCGGGGTGCCATTTTAGAAATGCATCAGCAAGGCTCTGTAAGTGAGGAGGTTTTGAGAAGATTGGAATACGAATTGGACCTTGAAGAATCAAGATTAGTACTGGAGGAAAAAACGAGTGTTTTATAAGAAGAGCACCATTTTAATAAAAAAATAGTATATTTGCAGTCCGATTCTTATCGGGAATGTTTTCGTAGCTCAATTGGATAGAGCACCTGACTACGGATCAGGAGGTTTGGGGTTCGAATCCCTACGAGAACACAACATTATTTATAAGGCATGCTAATAATATTAGCATGCCTTATATTTTTTTAACTATAGTGTCTTTATACTTTAGTGTTTCATAGAAACAACTGATTTGCCCATGAACAAAACACTGAGAAGACTTAAGGTGAAGTAAAATTAATTCACCTTACAACACCCTCACTGCTTTCAAAATAAGTGGCTTATAATAATTCGAAAAAAGCTCTACCTCTACTACTCCTGCCTTTGTAGAAGCATGAATAAATTTTGCAGAATCAGGACCATTCACTTCCGTGATCATTCCAACATGAGTAACTTTTGAACTTCCTTTTTTATCGGTAAAAAATACTAAGTCTCCTTTTTTTAATTCTTTCAAACTAACCGTTTTTCCAAAAGTACTTTGATCACCTGCCGTGCGCGGCAGATTAATCTCTGCAGATTTATACGCAGCGCCTGTAAGTGCTGAACAATCTATGCCCGAGCGTGACGTACCTCCGTATTTATAGGGTGTGCCTGTATAACTTCTCGCTGTTTTAATGATGGCTTCTACTTTCTTATTTTCCGAAGGTACTTTCTTCCCCTTTTCTTTTTTTGATTTTTCATTTACTTCAGAAGAGGCTGTAGTTTTCTTTCCTCCTTTACAAGCAGTCAAAATAGCGATTAATGCTATATAGAATACGATATGCCTGGCATTTCCAAACCTCATTATATTATAAATATACCCGATAAGCTCCTATTTCCGAAGCCTTTCAGTACGATCTTATGCACAACAGGCTTTAAGACCCCTTCTTTACACCCTATTTTTTGTTTTTTTTAAGAAAATTTAAAATATTATAGAATAGAATCCGTCTACCCTAAAAAGAAAGAAGAATATGGAAGGAAAGCTTTACTACAAGATCAGGTATTCTGTAACCACCAGCCTGGATGGCCATGGTGAATTTTCACAAAATCAGAATGTTATTATTCAATCGTTCAAATCGGAAACGAATGACCTTAATGAAATCTTCACCGATTTATTTGGTCTCCATCGCCAAGAGGGTATTATAGGGTTGGAAATTCTTTCGGTAGAAACCGAACAACAAGAATTGACAACGGAGCAATACATAAAAACACTCCGTCATCAATAAGTTCATTTTCTAGAATGGGAGATCATCGGCTTCTCCGCTTTCGGCGGTGAAACTGGTTACATCACCCGGGAAATTTTCTTTTTGCGCCGGAGTACTTTCTCCGCTGCCAGTAGACGATTCTATTTTCCATGCGCGAAGATCTGTATACCAACGTTCGTTGTATTCACGCGATTCAATATTAAACGATATTTTTATCTGATCGCCTAGTTGAATGCCTTTTAAGGAAGCTACTTTATCACCCCAAACAGAAAAGCAGGCTTTCTTTGGATATTGTTCCATCGTTTCGATCACAAATTCCTGTTTCACCCAATTGCCGTTTTTTCCTGCACCAGTTACTTCCGGAAGGATTTTAAACAATTTACCTGTTACGTCTAGAGCCATAATTTTAAAGTTTATACCGCACTGCGGAAAGTATAATAATAATTTACAAAGAAATTCCAAAAGACAACTACAACTATTGCCATAAATTTGGAGATATAGAAATTAACATTCAGCTTTTCATTCAGAAGATAAATGATGAAATTGTTAATCATCAAACCAATGAGTGAAACTCCAAGAAAAGTACCGAACTGAATAAATACATCTTCATTACCCGCTCCAAATGTCCAATAACGGTTTAACAAATAATTAGTAACAACGGCAGTACAAAACCCAAGACTGTTGGCAATGTATTTACTAAGTTTTATATACTCTTTAAATATATATGTTACGCTAAAATCTACCGCTACTCCCGTAAAACCTACCAGGGCATAACGAATAAATTTTATTGTGAATTCTGTCGATAATTGTTCCAATCTTATATTTTCAAGACTTCAAAAATAATAATAATAGCATTAAGATTTAAATAATAAGTTAGAATTATCTCAATCAATTTCTTAACAAAAAAATTCCATTGCCCTGCTTTTTTACAAGTAGAACAATGGAAACCAGCTCATTCAGTTATTTTAGCCTCAATTACTACAGCGCAAGTACCAAAGTACAAGCCAAGGCATATCCAAAAATAAGTATTACACGAAGGTATTTTACGAATTTCAATTTCTGAATTTCAGCCCTGGTATTGTACATGGAATTGCACACAATTATGGTAAGGAAACAGGAAAGTACTACCCCAAAGGTAATCCAGAATAAAATATCACTCCTCGTTATAGAGTCTGTGGTAGGTGAAAGGGAGGCCATGGCAATAGAGAAGGTGATGATCCCCAAAAACGTACCTGCACTCACTTCTCCTATATTACCAAAAGAAAGGTCCATAATAAATAGCAAAGAGATAGCAACAAATCCGATCAGCATTAGCGGCATTATGATTTCCAGAAAAGGCCCCGTAATCGTACGCTTTACAAATAGCCTGAAAGAAAACACCTGGTATTTTTTTAGTTCGTCTTCCATACTTTCAGGATCGCCGCGCATGGTGGAGGAAATTCTATTGTCTACGGTCAACAAATATTTTTCTTTGTCCCATGCCCTTACTTTAAATTTTTCAAGAAAATTAGAATCCTGTTGGAAAGCAGACTGATCAAAAGCTATCTTCAATTTTTCCGCCGGGTTCATTACTTCCATGCTAATACTAATTTCCTGATTGTCGAAAGGATATTCTTTCAAATCATAGTCCTGATGAAAAAGCCCGGAAACTTTATAGAGCTTGTAGATCATTCCGTTTTCCACTTTTTCTAACACCAATGATTTCGCACTTCCAGATTCTTTCATATTTGGGAAAAGTATAAATCTTTCCGCATCTGAATTCATGCTGTCTGCCTTGATCCAATAATAAAAATCTGCCTGAAAGGTGTTTGTTGCCACATCGATATTATATAGATCTATGATCTCCATGCCTGCAACAAGATTTGGAATTACTTGCCCTTTCTTATTGAGCTGTTCACGGTAAGAAAATAATCTTCCGTCCTTATATTGTACATAATAAAGATCAGGAATCAACTCATTTTTTGCATTGAAATAATACAACTCGTCTGTAGTTTTTTGAGTTGTATTTCTAAGTTTGATAAAATAATCAACATACTCTTTTCTTCCTGGAATAGTATCTTTATTCAAGTTGAAATAATTTCCAATAATAGAAATGGCATCGTAACATCTCTTTGGAAACATCGGTGATACTGATTTTAAGAAAACCTTCGGATCTTCCATTTTAAATTTATTAAGATCAAGCGCTATCTTTCTGGATACTGCGTCGGTTGGGTTATTAATAAGAATCAGTTCGTTGTTATTTTGTTTGCCAAATTTAAAATTCCCTACGGTTTGTGTAATATAGGCATGCCCTATCAAATGAAAATTGGTATGTTTTGCGTCAATATAATCCAGCAACCTTTGTCCGTATTCGTTATGAAGATTCACCACCACCCAAGTCTTCTTGATGCTGGAATCTTTTTTAACTTCTGTATCAATAGCATTTGCCAAAGAGTCGAATGCTAATTGTTTATCCTTTGCACTATTTTTTAAAGTAAACATTTTCTTTACGCTTATCCCATTTTTCTCAAAATCGGCTAGAAAGCTTTTATGAAGTGCGTAGTCTTCTTCTGAAATAAAAATTACTTCTTTCTTAACAAGTACTTTTGTGATGAATGAATTTATTTCTGAAGGGAGATAGTCGTTGTTGCCGGTAAAAACAGCTTGCTGCCCAAAGTCTGCAAAATTATGGTCGGCATTTATAGCAATAACAGGAACAGCATTTTTTCTAATCACTTCCTGTGCTCCCGCCAAATGTACACCCCAGGTGTTGTCGATCACTCCGATGATGGAAGAATCGGCGGCAATCTGTCCGTAAACTACAGCCGCTTCTTTTGGATCACGTTTGCAATCGAACGTTTTTAATTCGAAAGAAACAGGATAGTTATTATTATTTAATTCTTTAACATACTGACGAAGCATATATTCGTGCATTCTGTCAAAACGATTGTCGGGTTGTTTTTCTGCATTTTTGTCTGTGTATCTTCCCACATAGGCAATGTATCGAACAGGTTTTTCTTTGGTAGAATTACTACAGGAAATGTAAAGTATGGAAGAAATTAAAACGAAGCAACTAACAATGAGATGGCGAATACTCTTATTCATATGTATGTGGTTTAACTTAAGAGATGAAGGTACTAACTATTTGGTAAACCAATGCTATAAAAAGGGTAAAAATTTGTACTTCTTTGTAGCTTTCAGCCTTGCAAAAGCTCGGCAAGCAGGGTACAAAAGCGCCAATACAAAGAGCCAGATCACATAAACTACAGGCATACTAAATCCATAATCTACAGAAAGTGCTTTCCAATCTCCCTTCAAAATCTTATCCATTTTATCAAGATGTGTAACCACTGCCAAAATAATAGCCAAGGCATGAATTAAAAATAAATGCACTACATAATAAAACAAAGGTACGCTCCCAAATACTTTTAAGATTCTCGTTACAAAATTATTTTTACCTTCCATAAAAGAAAGAAAAATAAATGCCGGACCAATTGTGATAAGCATATAAAACAAGGACATCGGGTACTTGGTCACATTAAGAAACGCCATTACATTGTACTTAAAAGAATCCTGCATTTGCCAGGACACTGGATCTCCATAATTTTCCATCAGAAAAACCATCGTGGCTTTAAACGCTACCACTATTTTATTTTTTACACTAAATATATTTCCCAGATCAATGTCATTCCCATCCAAATAAAAAAAATAGGAATACTGCTCTGTGAAAACCTGTAAAAAACGTAGTGTAAAAAACAGCAAGATCATGCCTAAGCCCATGTATAAAAAATAGCCTGTACGAATTTCTCTTAGGTACTCCCTATCAAACCATTTACCTATGTAATACCCGAAACCAATCAAGCCTATCATCGGTAAAACAGGATAAAGAATATTTACTCCGAACTCATCGGAGAGATTTACAAACGTGCTTTTATGCAAAAAGGCCCATAGTAGCTCTGCTGTTTTATTTCCGTCAAAATTAACCGTGTCCAAAAAATTATGTCCAAAAATTATTATAATTGAAATCCATAAAATTGTTTTTCTGGAAAAATAAATAAGCCCGGCCAGAGCGATCATGCTCCATCCTATTGCCCATATTACTAAGCCTCCAATAGAGGAGTAGTCAATATAAAACCGCCATGCAAATCGGACAATTGTAATTTCCAGTAGAATGAGAATAAGGCCACGAACTAAAAGATATTGTGCCATCTCTTTGTTAGAGGCCTTGTTTTTTTGCTGATATAAATAGGCGGAAACACCGGTAAGGAAAATAAACACCGGTGCACATAAATGAGTGATCCACCGCGTATAAAAAACAATAGGTGTTGTATATCTTAAATCCTCAGGGTTATATTGAAAAGCATATACATGAAAAAAATCCCGGCAATGGTCAAGCGCCATCAATACCATGACAAGACCACGCAATACATCAATACTGTCTATCCTGGAATTTTTTCCGGTAAGGCTATTTTCATAAGAGGAAGAAAGTTGAAACATTCGATTCTAAACGTTTACCTTTATTTTTCACTAACCACTTTTTCCACTTTGAAACCTATCGCACTAATTCCTCCTACTGTCTCCTGACGCATGTATTGCTTCAAGCGGATCGTGTACTTTCCCGGATAGGGAAATCTGTAATTGTCTTCGGATAAAATAACGTAATCTTTTTCAGAGCCCATTCCCGCTCCAAAAGGCACGCCAGTGTTTGCTTTAAATAAATCCATGCCTTGCAATTTTTTATTCAGAAATTTCCCTGAAGAATCTTCCATCACCCGATTGATATAAAGATTATAATAGGGATAATTATTATTGTACCGAACCGTGTAAAACAATTTATAGGGCACGGAAGCATCCTTAATAGTAACGGGAAAAACAAGCTCTTTTTTTTCATTCCATGCATTACTATCCAGATCTTGCATACTGTCGTATACTTTTGAAGTATCGCAGGAGATAAGCCCACCCGTCAACAATAGAAGTACAAAACCAAAAAAAATTAGTTTACGGTGCATTATTTATTTATTATTTACAGGACCACTCCCGGAAGGATTTTTATTATCCCCTCCCTGTCTGTTTTTATTTTTGTTACGGTTATTTTTTTTCTTCTTTTTCTTTTTGAACGTACTGTCAAAACGGGAAAGCTCTTCTTTCTCTTTCTTCTCTTCGTGACTTGCTCCTTTGATTACCTGTTCGTCTACTTCCAACGTGGCAGGTTTTTTACCACTTTTGTTTTGTGCCAGTATTGCATTCACACGTTCCACCGAGATGGGCCTCCAACTTGTAATGTCGTCTCTATACGCAAACCACATTATTTTTTTGAAGATGTCGGTCTTTTGCAACACAGCGTCACCGCGAAGGGTAGTGATTGGTTGTTCCAATTCAGGAATTCCTTTTAAGGCATCCATGTACGTTTCCAATTCGTAATTGAGACAACATTTCAACCTGCCGCACTGACCTGAAAGTTTTGATGGATTAAGCGCAAGATTCTGATAACGGGCTGCGGAAGTATTTACGTTTTTAAAATCCGTGAGCCAGGTAGAACAACAAAGTTCTCTGCCGCAAGAACCTATGCCCCCCAAACGGCCTGCTTCCTGACGCAAACTAATTTGCTTCATCTCCACTCTAACCCTGAATTCGGTGGCGAGTGCTTTAATAAGTTCTCTGAAATCTACTCTTTCCTCTGCGGAATAATAAAAAGTTGCTTTGGTATTATCCGCCTGAAATTCTACATCTGAAAGTTTCATTTCGAGTTTCATCTCACGGGCAAGATGGCGGGTTCTATAAAGTGTTTTCTCTTCCCTGCTCCTCGCCTGTTCGTATTTTTCAACGTCTTTTTGTGAAGCCTTGCGATAAATCACACGCATGGCATCCTCTGATTTTACTTCCTTTTTTTTCATCTGCAACCTTACAAGTTCGCCCTGTAAAGAAACATGACCAAGGTGGTGTCCATTTGGAACGTCTATGATAACAGCATCGCCGGTGTAGAGTTCTATATTATTGGAGTTGTGGAAGTATTCTTTTCTTCCACCTTTAAATCGTACTTCAACAATGTTAAATTGTTTGGAGTTGTCCATCTCCATGTTGCCAAGCCAGTCGAAAGAATTCAGTTTGTTACAACCTCCTGAACTACATCCGCCATTTTTACCGCAACCGCCTCCACTACTACCTGATGTGCTGCATCCCCCACCTGTACCGCAAGAACTGCATGCCATTTATGTATATTTTTTAATTAAAACCTCTATTAAATAAAGACTTACAGCCTTTAGACTTCAAATATAAGGATTATTAGGGAGAGTCAAAATCTATTCTTCTCTAAGAAAGGGTAAACCTTATCTGAAGACCAAATGAGGTTGTATTTCTTTTGAAAGAACTTGACAATCTGGGAACTGCGCGGGTGTGTTCAAAATAAAAGAGCATTGTAACCCTTTGACTTACTGCATAAGAGGCGGTGGGTTTGGCCTGAAAATTTAAATTACCCGCAGTAATGGTAGACCCCTGATCCAATTTACGCTGATAAGACCGGGTATCCCTTACCGTCACATCCATACGTAAAGTCAGTTCATTTTTTAATTTGGTTCCTCTTCCCAGGAACCTTCCGAAATTAGCTCCGGCTTTTATATAACTGACACCAAAAACAAAATCCTGGTTGATGTCTTCCCTCAACTGGGCGTTGGACATAGACAAAGAAAGTGTTCGTCCTCTTTTATATTCAAAACGATAGGTTGCCTTCCCTTTTGATTTCAAATTTATCCCAATCAAAGGACCGTACTGTTCACGAATGGATACATCTGCAAAAGCATAAATTGGAATTATCACACCGTTCTTATTCACTGAGTCTCCCGCAATATTTTTTCCTACATCAAACTGTGGTTTTATAAAACCGTCTCCATAGATTAGAGCAGACTGAAAAGCACCGATAGCATAAGTGGAAGAATAGCCGTGTGTCAGCATTACAGAAGAAAATTTTGCCTGAAAAAACCCAATTCTTGAAAGTCCGGAATAGGTGACGTTCCAGTTGGGCAATGGGATCTTAGGAAAACTGGTTAGTTTTTGTTTGTTTACATCCCTGCCACTGTATGCTGCAAGGAAAGCGGGAACCAGTACATCCTGCGAATTCAGACGGTATCGCTTATCGTTTATTCTACCGAGAATAACTGCTCTGTTATTCTGAAATTTCTCAAATGTTTTATTAAAATTATCCGCCCCAGAGGTCTTGGTAAACGAAGTAAGAATACTTAAATAACTAATACTGTAATTACCATTTTTTGTAGGGCTGTAGGAATGATAGGTATCAGACCCTGGCACCGTATCAACTCTAAAAATTTCCTGATAAGTGGTACCTTTTGTTTTTTTAACATCTACCTGAACTTTAAAATCCCGAAAAGGTTCAACAGAAGTTCGGGCCGAAAAGGTTTGTGTTTTGTTTTGCAAATAAGGTGTATTGAGTATTGACTCTCTGCTCATCCAACCCCGTTTGGCAGCAGTATACCTAAATTGTGGATCCTGAGACCCAAAGATAAAAGGTATAACATCTCCAAGATGTGCGGTCTGATCATAATTCCCTTTTGCATCTACCCCCATAATAACGGGTGTAGGCATATACCCCGGCAATTGTGTAGTCCTTGCTATTCCGTATGTAGGCATCACATTTTTCACCAGCATTACCATTCGCAACGCTGCTTTGAGCACTTTCAGATCAGGCTTTTTCAACTGGTTTGTCGTATCCTTTGCGTTTGGATCATTCGGCTTTACAGGTGTTTTTTTAATCGGACCCTTTTGAGGTGGTGGCTTAGGATTATTTACTTCTTTCAAAAATTTCGATTTATTATAAAGTGTTTCCAGATTTATTTTTCCGGTAAGGTTTACGTCGCATTTGTTATGTGCCGTATTCCCAAGATTAATTTTCCTCCCGGTGATATCTCTCAGATTTATTGGTCCTGCTGTCCAGAGAAATCCTGAGGTGTAATTTAAATCCGAATTCAACCAATTAAGCAAAGGGATTTTATCTAACGGAACTTTGTAAGTAGCATTTAACGATTGGTTAAAACTTTTTAGCCTACCTAGAGATGAGAAATTTTTCCAGAGCGTATCTTTATACGCCTGACCGCCAGGTGCTCTTCCGGGCTCATCTACTATAGCATTGGCCGTAGAAGCGTAGTTTAAATTTATGCTCTTCGTAAGATTCCAGGGGAGTGCATACGTCCGCGTAAGCATAAATGCTTTTTCATATAAAGCTGTCTGGGGTGGTGTATAAGGTCCTGCTTCAAAATACTGCGTTTTAATAATTTTACGATCGATATCGTTTCGAAATGTAAAAGAAGTTGGAACAGGATTGATGTTTACATCTTTGAGTAATCGTAGATATTTTGATTTCACAAATTTGGCTTTTTTTAAAGGCTCAAAAGATTTTGCTTTAAATGTTGTTGTATATTCCACGGCACCCTTATAATAGAGGGCTTTGTAATCATACATATCAAAGGAGGTTCTTTTTATTTCATTATACCCTGCAGTGAATGTGAGATTTGAAATATCGTAAAAATGATGTTTTGCATCTTTTTTTGTTTTTATTTTTTTAAAATTTGTAAAATTAATGGCCCTTCGGGTAGTGATGTCTTGAACCTCCTTTTTCAGTGTATCTCTTTCTTGTTTGGTATACTTGCTCATCTTCACATCCGGATCCAGCGGGTTGTATTGAGGAGAAATAATTGTCCTGTCAAAACTTACATACATGGGAAGTTTTATGCCCACCTTTTCAGGAATAAATTTATCAAGGGTAATACTCGCTGACGTTCCATAAGATAGAGTATTAGCCCGCTGTCGCTGGGAAATTTTCTGATCAATTCCACCAAACCCAACAGTTGTATATTTCATTGAACCCGTCACGTTTGCCAGGTCTGCTAGTTTGGCGTTTACATTGGCTGTTGCAGCCCAGGCGTCCTTATTCTCAAAATCGGTCACACGCAATTCATCCGCCCATATCGAAGCGGATTTCGGATTAATGTCAGCGCTGGAGCCTGTGATATAATTCGTAGCAGGGTTTCGCATTCCTATCATAGCCACGATTACGGTACTAATATCGGGATTCCCTACTACATTTATTCGTTTCCCATCTACTACTTTTGAATACGCAGTTGTCTTATTTGTAGTAAGCCGGTTTCGCTCCAACTTGACGTCAATTAAGGTTTGTATGGCCAGATCAATCTGATTCTGGGGTTTCCATATCTCGTTAGGATCATGTGAGGTGGTATTGCTAAAAACAAGAGGGACTTCAATCTCATAATAATTTTGGGTAATATCAGTCCCCAGTCGTAAGAAAGCAGTCATGTCTCCGTCATGAGTATTAGGGTCTACTGTTTCTGCGTGCAAATACATGTCTAGCCTTCGGTAGTTCAATAAATCAAACGTTACATTTTTATAAGCTCCTCGTGCATTCAAATTATCAAGGTCGTTTATTGTAAGACGCAACGATTGTTCGTTGATACTTCTTTGATTGGTTGAAACGGGGTCTTGATCTCTGGTGGTTCCGGGAGGAAGCACGTAAGGAGAGACATTAGTGCTCCCTTTACCATTTTCTTCAATGTTTATTGTAGAAACCACAAGTTGGGCATCATCCGGCTCTGTTACTCCACCAAAACCAGTTTGATTGATATCATCCGGTTGGTATACTCTCCATTGGTTGGCTACCAATTGCAACTGCGCAAAACGGAGTACTATCGGATCAGAAAATCCCGTCATATACATCCGCATAAAACGGATGGTTTTAAACCCACTAATATTGCCGACGGTTTTGGTGGGTGTTCTGATTGGAATACGAAACTGAAGCCATTCAACAGAATCTTTTGATGAACCAGATTTACCAACAATATATTGATTGAGACTTGAGTTTAATTTACTGCTTTCAATATCCACTTCATATTCATAGTATTCATCTACCGTATTCAATGTATTATCTTGATTCAAATCCTCATTATCAGGATTGGTATAATTAGAACTTGCACTGTTTACAGGAGAGTTATTTTCTATCCCATTGAATCTTTTATAAAGTGTCGTGATTGCTTTTGCATCTCCATCGTAATACTCGAAATCATCCGCAGCCGGGTCATTACTTTTTGCAAAAGCAGCTGGAATTCCCGGAAGTGCTTTTTCTGCTGTATTGTCAAAACCATCCAACCCAACGTCTTGTTTAGCCCTGGCATTCGCCTGACTGCTGAATGCATTTGTTAAAGGTTGTTGGTTACTAACCTGTCCCCATTGAGTCCCGGAGGTTATATTCGTTTCTCCGTTTACCGGAAGTCCATTTTCATATTCCAGACGACTGTCTCTTAAAATATCTTCTGAAATATTTCCCAGGTTAAAAAAAAGTTTCCCTTTATTGGCCATATTAAAAGGCTTTCCATCAATATCCGTTTCCCCGGCTTTAGTATTATTAACAAATGGGTTGAGCATCCAGAATTCGATATACTGAATGTTTGCGTTGTCGAAATCTACATCGTTTGTAATGTTCCGCATTATCCCTCCCCAGTTATTGGAGGGAGTAGCCCCATAATTAGCATTATAATTATATGCACCTCTTTCATTTGGATAAAAGGCAAGATCAAGCAATACTTGAGGGGGTTGTATTGTTGAAGGATTATAATTTGGAAAAATTTCCGTAGGGTAAACAGCTCTTTCGAAGTGATTTACTACCGGACTGGGTACATTTTTTCCTAAATTACCTGATGATCCCTTATTATAAAAAGACTGGTCAATGTTGTACCAGGATAATAAAGCTCTATGATCGTTTACCTTCCTGTTGCTGCTGTCTGCTTCTGAAAACATCAATGGAGTAGAAGCAAGTTTCCATCTTGTGGGTGAACGTACAAAATCATAGGGTGTTTCAGATGCTTCAAAATCATCAAGAAACGCGGCTCCGTTTTTACCGTTTTTGTTCAATGCTTTGTTATGCCCTGGAACCAAATTGGCAACCTCTCCCGAAGCGGTGATCATAGAAGGAACTTTTGTCTGATACAAAGGAAGTTTATCCAGTACTTTGGTAAGTAATCTTGATTCTTTTTTAATGTTCGCATCCAAACCCCAAAGTGTATTACTACTTGGTTCATCTCCAATGTTTACACGGGTAAGCGTAGGGCGTTCGTTCTGATGCAAGATTGTTCCTCCGATATTAATATCTCTGTTTACCCTATAATCCAATCTCGATCCGTAAAAAGATTTCTGACGCACGTTGAACAAATCTTGTTTCTCGTAGCTTATTTTTATTTCCTGACCAGAGGCTAATATTCCTTCGTTAAGAATTTTTACTTTCCCCTGAGAATAATCTACTGTATAATCCTGGCCTTCTACCAACGTCCTGCTCCCTGCGGTTACTTTCACAGATCCCTGCGCCAGGTTAATAGCACCCTGCAGCATAATTTCATTTGAAGCACTGGACTGAAACCTTCCTCTTAAATAATACTTATTTTTTGCCGCGATTTGTCCTGCATCACTTTTGGTAGAGTCATACAATTCAAAGAATACATATTTATTGATAAGATCAACCTCTGTATTCGCATCAAACTTTTTCTGGAGGTCGCTACCAAACGGTTCCAGCACAGGGAAAATTACTCTACCATTTTTCGAGTCAATAGTAACACCTTCAACGAAATCGAGGTTACCATCGGGATACGGATCACCGTTAAGATTTAGTTGATCCCCATTAAGCAGCCGAATAATTGGAATATCTTTTGTATTTTTTCCTTCCTGCAAGTTTGGAATATCCGCACCTGAGATATCATCTCTGTAGATTACTCTGAACTGAAAATTATCTTTGGAGATCTGGGTGGAACCTAAAGAATAAATATTTTTCATCATCAGGTCCCAGCTTTCTAACCTAGTCTTAATACTGGAAGGTTTTAAAAGTTTTAAGATCAACGAGGTGTTGGTATCAGTAGTTTGAATTATACCTGATGCATCTCCCACTATGTGCGTTTGGCCTTTGTAGGCATACTGATAGGCCACCGCCAATATTTCATACGAACGCAAAGGTGTAACAAGTGAAATGTAACCAAGGTCAGGGTTAAAGGTAAACTCTTCCGGTTTAAGTTTACGGGCATTATTCAAAACTTCAAATTCCGTTCCTTTGATATATCCTTGGCCACTGACATTGTCTGAAAGCGTTAGAGGATTTTTTACTTCAATCTGAAATTTTTTGTAGAGTCCGTTGGCCTCATTATCATTTACTGTGTAGAATGAATTAGGTGCATTGTTTTGATTGTATAAATGTGCATCTGTTTCTCCTAAGTCAAGAAACGCGATCATGTCTCTCGTATTTATAGTGGTATTATTACTATTGGTTACGTAAACATCAACTTGTGTTACCTTCGCTCCGGAAGTTACTATTGGAAGATTGCGCAAACTTCTCTCATAGTTGTCACGGAAAAAATGACCAAGGAAAAAGTGTCGGTAATCGTCATAGCCATCCCCTTTTATCTCGAAAGTTTTCGTTGTGGAACCACCTTGAGCGGTAATAGACTCCGACTTTCCTCTTTGCGTAGCAATTACCGAAGACATTGTTAATCGCCCAAATTGCATTTTAGTTTTAACACCAAACAAATTCTGCGCTCCCTGGATCAACGAACTGTTGACAGGGAAACTCACCTGACCTACTTCTATTTTTTGAAGAATGTCGTGTTCATAACCAGTGTACTCTATCTTAAAATTATTTTGAAATTCAAACGTAGCCTTGGTATCCCAGTTCACGGTCAGCTTCAATTTTTCCCCGATTTTTCCAATCACGTTCAACTGGATCTGGTTGTCGAAGTTAAAGCTTCCTTGTTTTTGTTGGCGTTTAGGCACCTGCGGGTTATAAGTATGCTGATGGATATACCCAAAATCCAACGTTACCAAACCGTTTGGTTTTATATCTACGAAATCACTACCGAATGGCCCTTCCAAACCTTTCACGGGAATCTTCAGCGAAAGCGGCCCTGCTTTGGGATCTTTTCTGGCACGGAGACCCGATGAGTCGCCGGATTTATTTTGCCAGTAATTCTTAATGTATTTCTTTTGCTGATACTTCATGTACTCTTCGTAAGACATGGTAGTAGCCGGGCGGTACTCACTATCCCCAACTTTTTCTTCAATTTTAAAAAATGTACCCGATGTATCAAGGGTTACATCCGTATTTACGTTCGAAGGTTTATGCAAAAGTAAGGGCGATTCAGAAGTTTTATTTGAAAATTCATCTCCTGGTCTGTCTTTATCTTCGTAGGTTGGTCTCTTATTTTTAGCCTTTTTCTCTGGAATGGTATCTTCGGGAATATCCGTATCGTCTGGAAGATAATAGATGTCGTCTTTTGGACCTGCTATTGCTAGCAGACCATAAAAGGAGAGACAGACCCCGATGAGAGCCAAAATATTTAACTTCCGATTTCGCAATTAATTTTGATTAAATATTTCGCAGACGACAAGGTGCTGCATTTTTGTTAATTTGAGATTGTAAATTCATTTCAGTAAAAAATCAGGACATTTTTAGCGCAAGTTTTATTAGTTGTTCCAGTGTTAAATTTTCTCCTTCTTTTTTGATGATTACGTCTAAGTTTTTCTCCGCTATGTTCTTGGAGATACCTAGGGTAACCAGTGCAGATAACGCTTCATTACGCTTTGTATTGTATGGAAATGTATTTACTTGATTATCAGTTATTAATAGATCTTTCTTCATTTTATCCTTAAGTTCTAAAATTACCCTCTGGGCAGTCTTGGCACCAATACCTTTTATGCCCTGGATGGCACGGATATCTTCAGAGGCAATGGCTTGTTGTACACCCACTGCATCCATTGAAGAAAGCATTACCATAGCTGTTCCCGGACCAATGCCTGAAACGGAAATTAATTCCTGAAAAACTTTCTTTTCTGTGATTTCAAAAAATCCAAAAAGAGAATGGGCATCTTCTTTTATTTGAAGATGTGTATGCAATTTGCACTTCCCTTTTATTTCTTTTATGGATGAATAAGTATTGAGCGAAATCCTAATTTGGTAGCCCAATCCAGCAGCTTCTATTATGGCGTGTGTAGGTTCTTTGTGTGTAAGTTCCCCTTCTATGTATGCAATCATTTTATAAATTTTTCTCTTCCGCTTCTGTATTTAAGTCTTTCTGAAAAGATCCGAATTCATCTATTTTAGTATCGAAAGCATTAGCTGTAGGTTTGAATACATCATCAAAAACCACGTAAATAACGGCCGTTATAATAGACGGTATTGCAAAATAACCCAGCCCGCACGTAAATATTATTCCAAGCGTAGAAAGCAGTCCGATAATAATTAAGAGTCCTAAAATCGGAAAAAAATTCTTCATCACCACTTTACGACTTGCTTCCATTGCTGTCCAAAAATCCTGATTGATGAATAAATATATATAAAAAGTAAAGGTGTAACAGATAGATAAAAAAAGCACTGGAATTAAAACAAAAAGCATAAGAGGAATTATAGAATAAAGCATTTCAATGTTGGGAGTGCCGCCATTTAAAAATTTATCATAATATCTCGCAAAGAACACTATTATAGCGGGTACCGCCACAGCAAGAATCATTGAAAACTGTACAATAAGTAATAGAATAAACTGACCAGGATTAGTTTTAAAGGCCAAAAAGAAATCATCAAATTGTGTCCCTTCTTCATTTCTTACTTTTTTACAAACAATAATCATCCCTGCCGAAAAAAATGCACTTACAAAATAGGATAAGAAATGCCCAACAAAAGGAATCATGCCCATCATAGAAGATACCATTAAATTGATGACCGTAATCCCTAAAAAACCACCTATGTTTTTCTTAAAGATCTTAAAGCCTTCATCAATAGAATGCCCTATTTTAATATCATGCTTACTTTCAGCCAGCGCAAACAGTTCTTCTTTAGTCATAAAATTTAATTATTAAATTAGTTTAGCATGAGTTAGTATCCATCTGTCAGGCACCTCCCCTTTAGTGGCCATCAGGTAATCGTTATAGCTGCATGGCACAATGGAATTACGAGCCATTTTGGTTTTACCTTCCGGATAAGGAACTTCCATCCACCATTTTTCTGTATAGGTATTTTTGTAGAAAACGAGTTTGCCCTCTGAGGAATCTATAGAAACAAGGTACTTGGTATATTGAGGACCAGAAACATCGATGTCTTCTTTTCTGGTATAAAAACCTTCCATAAAATACCAGATCATCGTGGCTATTACTCCCGCTGTTTGGCCTTTCACATCCACTTCGGGATTATATTCATAAAAACCAATCGAGGTAAGTTTTGTACTAAGGCCTGCGTACCAACATAACATGCAAGCCTCTTCTCCTGTAAGTCCGAAAGGCTGACTATTATTATTTCCCGGAGCATCGGTCTGACGGATGGCAGAAATGTCGAAACTCATCATATCTGCATCACGTACTACAGGTTCCATATCTTCCATATTCTCGCGAATGCGGCCAATACGGTAGGCTTCAAAATGTAGTTTTTCTAAAACATTAATAACCTCCTGGTCGTTGAGATACGTTTGGTAAGCCAGATGGCTGTAATTAAAAATAATATTTGGCTGATGAACAAGAATCCTATGAATATGATGTTTACTCTGGTCTTCTTTGTTGCCAGCCATATCAATAAAGGCATCCACATTCAGAAGACTAATTAGTTTGCCTGTATTTTCATAGGATAAGAACTGCCCGTAATTAAGATCTTGTGTGCC
This sequence comes from Cytophagales bacterium, assembly GCA_025360235.1. Lineage (GTDB taxonomy): Bacteria > Bacteroidota > Bacteroidia > Cytophagales > Cytophagaceae > JANYCO01. The sequence goes on along the minus strand of JANYCO010000365.1, from coordinate 4,330 downwards.
GCCAATAATTAAAGGGAGAATGTTTAGCTGCATCAACATCTCACAAACTTCTTTTATCCTAAGATAGGTATCCTCTAGTGTTTCACCACTACGTAAATTGCCAAGATCGGCGGTTTGTAATTTTACATTTCCCTTTTTCAGTGCATATAATTTCTTTCTGACTTCGTCCGCCCCCTTATACGATCCTTCATTGGTTTTGCTTCCCCTACTTTCAGAGACTCCAATAATAGCTACGCTAACTTTTTCCAGATCGGGAAATTCTTTGTCGAAAATTCTGATATTGGCACCAAACAATGAAACGTCTTCCTTATTTGGATTTGCGCCTACCGGGTCGAAGAATATTCTTATGTCCATAGTTTTAACTATCCGAATCAATTTTTATATAACAAATTATTGCGCTTCCCTATTTTTATTAGGTTTTATGATTAACCTCAACGACTGATCGAAGGTAATATAACTCCAACACCAGTTGATGAAAATGATCAATCTGTTTTTTACCCCCAGAATAGCCATCAAATGTACGAACATCCATACCAACCAAGCAAAAAATCCTTGAAATTTCCAGAAGGGCAAGTCCACCACAGCCAAATTTCTTCCTATAGTTGCCATGGAACCCAGATCTTTGTAGGAGAATGGTTTTTGCCCTTTCTTATTAAGCTCATTCAATAAATTTTGAGCCAGCAACTCCCCCTGCTGTATGGCAGGTTGGGCAATTTGAGGATGGCCGTTTGGGTATTTTTCTTCTGCCATCAGCGCCAGATCACCGAGCGCATATACATTGCTACAACCCTCTACCTTATTGAACCTGTCAACTTTTATCCTGCCTGCCCTACCGTATACTTCTGACGGAAGCCCTTCAATTGTATTGGCTTTTACCCCTGCCGCCCAAATGAGGTTGTTTGAACGAATAGAAGTACCATCGCCGAGAAAAACTTTTTTACCATCGAAGTCAAGCACCTGGGTGGAGACCATTACTTTTACTCCAAGGTTTTCGAGGTATATTCTTGCTTTGGCAGAGGCTTGTTCGGACATTGGCCCAAGAACTTTAGGGGAATGTTCTACCAAATAAATCTGCATTTTACTAAAGTCAAGTTCGGGAAAATCTTTTGGCAAAACCGTTTTTTTCATCTCTGAAAGTGTGCCGGAAACCTCTGTTCCTGTTGGCCCTCCACCGACTACTACAATATTCATGAACCCTTCACGCTCTTCCTCTGTAGAACAAGACAATGCATCTTCAAAATTTTGCAGGAGTCTATTCCTTAAAGCCAAGGCTTCACTTACGGATTTCATAGGAATGGCTTTTTCAATAATATTTTTCATCCCGAAAAAATTGGTGTCCGCCCCCATTGACAAAATCAGGTAATCGTATTTGATTTCGCCCAAACCGGTAAGAATTTTATTTTCCATGGTATTTACCCCTTTTACCTCCGTAACTCTTATGCTGACATTTTTCTTTTTCTGAAAAATTTTCCTCAACGGAAAAGCAATAGCACTGGGCTCTAAACCAGCAGTAGCCACCTGATAGAACAAAGGCTGAAACTGGTGGTAATTATTTTTATCAATAAGCAATACCTGAACCTCTTGCTTATTGGAAAGTTTTCTCGCCATCGCCAACCCTCCAAATCCTGCGCCTACAATTACAACTCTTTTTTGTTTAGTCTCTGGTATATTTGGATGCATATTTTTAAAATTATGAATTATTAATTTTTAGTTTTTGGTTAAAATATTGAATCTTTAAAATATGATTTTTTAATTCATAACTCATAATTTAAAATTCATAACTTTAAAATGTCCCAAACAAGATTCCCTTCAAAGCCTTTACCTATAAGGTATTTAGCGATCTTATGTTTACGTTTATAGATGTTTTTTTCGGTTTCCTTCAACTCCCGTTTCTCTATAAGCTCATTGATTGTTTTAAGGTAATCGTCCTCCGGAATTTCTTTCATTGCAAGATGAATACAATATTCTGAAACTCCTTTTTGCTTTAACGCTTCTTGTATTTTTCTTCTTCCCCAGTCTTTAATTCTGAACTTCCCTCCCGCATATGCCTTTGCAAATCTTTCCTCGTTTAAAAAGTTTTCTTGTATCAATTTAACAATTATTGTTTCAACGGCATCTTTATTTAATCCAAACCCGTATAATTTATCACGAACTTCCTGATGAGTTCTTTCCTGATACGAACAAAACCCACTTATTTTTATAAGTGCCTCTTTATCAGTGTAAGATTTTTCTTTTTTAGATAAGTTCATTTTAGTACATTTACGCAACTAAAGTATAATTTAATTGAGAAATAAAAAGGCATTATTAATTCTTTTTCTCGCCAACGGAATATCAGGCTTTGCCCAAGGCATTACAATGCTAAGCATACCTTGGTACTTTACAGGCCAAAATCAATATTCTTTATTCCTGGTATTTTATGCTTTGGTTACACTTGGCTCCCTTTTCTGGGGCTTATATGCTGGTGCTTTAGTTGATGGTTTTAACCGTAAAGACGTATTTTTGGGCACCAACTTTATCGAAGGGCTTATCATTCTTTCCATTGCTTCTTTAGGATTCAAAGAATTTGCCTCTCCTGAAATAAGAGATCATGCCCTTCCTACCGCTCTAATTGTAATGGTCTTTGCCACTACGTTCTTTGGTTATATAATTCACTACCCAAACCTCTATGCCTTTGCACAAGAAATATCCGACCCAAGAGATTACACAAAAGTCACTTCCTACATTGAGATCGTTGGACAATCCACTGTAATGGCTTCTGCAGCGTTGGGCGTATTTTTATTAGACGGCGTTGATTCTATTGAAACTATAAATTTTCTGGGTTTTCATTATAATTTTGAATTAAAAATAAACAAGTGGGAATTACATGAGATCTTTCTCATGGATGGTATAACCTATATCATATCTTTTGTGATGATTATTTTTATCAAATATGAACCAGTAAAAAATCTTGCTCAATTTGATGAAGGCGACTTAAAGGACAGGCTTAAATCAGGGTATGATTTCCTTAAGAAAAATCAACTCGTTACTATTTTCGGCATTTGCTCTTACTCTATCTTTATCGTTTTACTGGTAGAACGAATAGGGTTACTTTCTAAATATGTAAACAACAACCTTCAGGAAAGTGCCGCCGTATTTAGTTATTCGGAGATCTTCTACACACTAGGCTCGTTGATTATGGGTTATCTGGCGGCAGGTTTTTTATCTAAGATTCCTATTCCAAAGTCAATCATCATATTCGTATTCCTTACTTCCGCAGGATTTTTCCTTAGCTCTTTTACAGATGCGAGTATTGTATTCTATTTTGTTTCTTTCATTTTCGGATTAGCCAATGCCGGATCAAGAATTTTCAGAATTTCATATCTCTTTATGCTTGTACCAAATGAACTTACCGGAAGAGTAAACAGTATGTTCAATGTGATCACCACAGTGTTTAGGCTGGCCTTTATTCTTACCTTCAGTATTCCGTTTTTCTCTAAAGGGTCAAACATCACTTTTGCTTACGGTGCTTTGGGTTTGTTCACTTTTGCTACTGGTATTGTACTTATTATTTTGTACAAAAGACTTCTTGCACTCACTGAAAATATTTCAGAGGCAGAACCTGCACATCATTAATTTTTATGGTTCAAACCGGAAAGATAGCGGAGATTACCGGGGCGAAAGTTCTATCCTTTCATACTGATGTTCCTATCTTATACTTACTGCTCGACAGCAGAAAAATTATTTCGCCAACCGCTTCTCTTTTCTTTGCTATAAAAGGCGTGCGCCATGATGGGCATCAATTTCTACCAGCACTCTACAAAAGGGGCATAAGAAATTTTATAATAGAAAAAGATTCAAAAATAGACGTCTCCCAATTTCCTGAAGCAAACTTCTGGGAGGTACCTAAGAGTGCAACTGCCTTACAAAAAATTGTCTCTTATTATAGAAATACGTTTACGATTCCTGTTATTGGAATAACGGGAAGTAATGGCAAGACTATCGTAAAAGAATGGCTTGCTCAGCTACTAAGCAAAGAATTCCGCATTGTAAAAAATCCAAAAAGTTACAATTCTCAAATCGGCGTACCGCTTTCGGTATGGGAAATAAATCAACACCATACCTTAGGAATATTTGAGGCTGGCATTTCTCAGCCAAATGAGATGCACTATCTTCAGCCCGTTATTCGGCCATCTATTGGAATCTTTACCAATATTGGTTCAGCACACGATGAAGGGTTTAAAAACACAGAAGAAAAAATTGCGGAGAAGCTGAAATTATTTTCTTCTTCCGAACTGATCTTTTACAGAAGAGATTATACTGAACTTCATAAGCAAGCCACCAAATTAAGAAG
>JANYCO010000347.1 GCA_025360235.1 Cytophagales bacterium | reverse complement strand
CGAGGTTATTTTTTGTGCCATAAACATTTTCTCCTCGAGATCTAAGTTAATCGCCGATGGATTTACTTTAGGGAAATCTGCCAGATGAACAGAAACCGTTTTTTCTTTATTACTTGTTTTGTTAAGATCCTGAAACAATTGTTCGGCAAAGAAAGGAGCAATTGGAGCGGATAATTTCGCTACTACTTCAAGACATGTATAAAGTGTTTGGTAGGCCGCTATTTTATCTTCGTTGTATTCGCCTTTCCAGAAACGTTTTCTGTTTAGACGCACGTACCAGTTACTAAGATCATCGCAAACGAAATCTTCAATGGCACGGGCGGCTTTGGTGGGCTCATAGTCAGCATAAGCTTCGTCTGTTATTTTAACAAGAGAGTTTAATTTTGAAATCACCCAGCGGTCGCTTTCGGTGCGTTTTGCTAAAGGAACTTCTGCTTCTGCAAAACTGAAATTATCTAAGTTAGCGTAAAGCGCAAAGAAAGCATAAGTATTATAAAGCGTTCCGAAGAATCTTCTTTGTACTTCACCGATTCCGTCAAGGTTAAACTTAAGATTGTCCCAAGGCTGTGCATTGCTGATCATGTACCAACGCGTTGCGTCAGGGCCATATTTATCAATAGTTTCGAAAGGGTTGATCACATTACCTTTTCGTTTCGACATCTTCTCTCCGTTCTTATCGAGTACAAGACCTGTTGAAACTACATTTTTAAAGGCAACCTGATCAAACAACATTCCAGCTATTGCATGAAGTGTAAAGAACCAACCACGTGTTTGATCCACTCCTTCAGAAATAAAATCTGCAGGGTAACTTTTCTCGAAAATATCTTTATTTTCAAAAGGATAATGCCACTGTGCGTAGGGCATAGCACCAGAGTCGAACCAGACGTCGATGAGATCGGTCTCGCGGATCATTGGCTTGCCGGAATCAGATACAAGCACAATGTTATCTACATAAGGTCTGTGTAGATCTTCAAGTGTTGTCTTTTGTGTTTTGTTTAGAGATTTATTTGCTTTCTCAATTTCATTTTTCAATTCTTCTTGAGAGCCGATGCATTTTTCTTCTGCACCATCTTCAGTTCTCCATATAGGCAATGGTGTTCCCCAGTAACGTGAACGAGATAAGTTCCAGTCAACAAGATTGTCTAACCAATTTCCGAAACGACCTGTTCCCGTAGATGCCGGTTTCCAGTTGATGGTTTTATTTAATTCAGACAGCCTTTCTTTTTTTGCTGTGGTTTTGATGAACCAGGAATCAAGAGGATAATACAATACAGGTTTGTCCGTTCTCCAGCAATGTGGATACGTGTGCTCGTATTTTTCTACTTTGAAAGCTTTATTTTCTAATTTTAATTTGAGTGCGATACGCTCGTCTACACTCATGTATTTGTCTAGCTTAGAAACAATACCATTGGCGATAAGCGTCTTCTGCTGTTTTGCAAGCTCTTCTACTTTTTCAGCATCGTTGAGGTAATCTTCTTTTACATATTCACCGCCAAGACCAAATACTTCATCGTTTACTTCTTTTACAAATTTACCTCGTTTGTCTACTAAAGGAGCTTCGTTGTCGGCTTCGTCTTTTACCATGATAGCAGGAATGCCCGCTTGTTTGGCTACACGATAGTCATCTGCGCCAAAGGTAGGAGCGATGTGTACGATTCCGGTTCCATCTTCTGTACTCACAAAGTCTCCGGGGATTACACGGAAGGCAGGAGTGGAAGGGGTTACATAAGGTATTAGTTGTTCGTACTCGAAACCTATTAAATCTTTACCTTTATATTCCGCAAGGATAGTCCAAGGGATAAGTTTGTCCCCACTTTTGAAAGCAGCAAAGTCAGCGTCTTTTCCTTTTTCACTAAAGTATTTTCCAACCAAAGCTTTTGCTAAAATTACATTAAGTGGCAGGAAAGTGTAAGGGTTAAATGTTTTTACTAAAACGTAATCGATATTTTCTCCAACTGCCAATGCAGAGTTAGAAGGCAAGGTCCAAGGAGTAGTGGTCCATGCCAGGAAATAAGTTTCCTTTTCGTAATTCGTAATTCGTAATTCGTAATTAGACTTCAGTCTAAACTGCGCCACCACCGTAGTATCTCTAACATCTCTATAGGTGCCTGGCTGGTTAAGCTCATGCGAACTAAGCCCAGTACCTGCCGCAGGTGAATAAGGCTGTATAGTATAGCCTTTGTAAAGCAACCCTTTTTTATAAAGTTCTTTAAGTAAATACCAGCAAGACTCAATATAATTATTTTCAAAAGTGATGTAGGGATTATCTAAGTCAACCCAGTAGCCCATTTTCACGGTAAGGTCATCCCATTCCGACTTGAAACGCATTACTGTTTCGCGGCATTTTTTATTGTATTCTTCTACAGAAATTTTCTTTCCGATATCTTCTTTGGTGATTCCTAATTCTTTTTCTACTTGAAGCTCAACAGGCAATCCATGAGTATCCCAGCCGCCTTTGCGCTTAACTTGAAATCCTTTAAGTGTTTTGTAACGACAGAAAATATCTTTCACCGTCCTTGCCATTACATGGTGGATTCCTGGAGTGCCATTAGCAGAAGGAGGGCCTTCGTAAAAAGTAAAGGTTTCTTTTCCCTCTCGCGTGGAAATGGACTGGTCAAAGATGTTGTTCTTGTTCCAGTACTCCAATACCGACTTGCCTACCCCCGGCAGGTCCAACCCTTTGTATTCCTGATACTTCTTGCTCACTGTTATTATAAATTAAAGAGGGGCAAATTTACAATTAATATTGGTAAAAAGTAAATGATATAAAGTGTTGAATATTAAATATTTAAATGAATATCTCTTTATTATTATTCATCCCACATTATTGACACCGTTCACTAAAGTGAACGGCAATGGATTAGGGTTCATTTTTGTCTGGCTTTTATAACATATTATTAAAACACAAGGAAATGTAGTTGAATATTATTTAAGAATTATCATTTACAACTCTTGTTTCAGAAGCAAAATCATGCCAACCAATTGTATTTTTTCCAAAAAATGAAAACACTTCGAATGGGAGAAATCTACATAAGGAGCGAATTATAGAAGTTTTGATATCTAATTTTCTTCCATTTTCTTTTACAACATGGGTTTTTGTAATTAATTTTCCAAGAGTTTTGCTAGTAGTTAATTCGAAAAGAGTAAGATAAATTATATACACTAATATTAGCAAGACATCAGCAGCAGAGTCATTTGAACGAGCTTCAAGATAACTTTCATTGTCCCCCATAGTTAAAACTCTCCAAGTAAGAACTAAAATATAAGTCGTTATAAAATCAATTAAACAGTTTAAGAATCTTTTCCATTTAGATGCTTGCCTGTTTTCAGGTTTACGAATCTCCTTTGCTATGTCGGAAAAATAATGTTTAGTTTTTTCGTTGTGCACAATATGAAATTAAATATAATAAGTCAGTTAAAAAAACTATTATGTCAATACCTGTTTGTCAAGAGCGAAATATTTTCTGTTGTTTATCCATTGCCGTTGGCTTCAGCCAAAGGAGCTGTAAGGAAGAGTAACTCAATCAATCTGCATTTATTTTTTCATAATACTCCATCCGTACTTCCCCATGAATTCATTGATTTCTTCCGCAAAAGAATTTTTTGAATGATGCTCTTCTTGTCTGTGAATGTACTTTCTTAGTCCTTCAACATGACTTTCACTTACACCAACAGCCCAGTAATCGTCCTGCCATATAAACTTATTTTCAGTTAGGTCGTTTTGATTTATCCAGTTGGAAGATTCTCCTTTTATAAGCTGAGCCACTTTGCTAATATCTTGACCTCTCCCAAGAGATAGGAGACAATGAGCATGGTCTTCCCAGCCATTCACTGAATCCAGCCAAATGTTCTTCTTTTCGGCATTTTGTTTTATATGCTCAAATACTTTTCTTCTTAATTCTGATGAATTCAAGAATGGTTCTCTATTCTTTGTAGAAAACACCAAATGAATGTAAATCCTAACCCAACTCATATTATTGCATTTTATCTATTGCAGTTCACTAAAGTGAACTGAGAAAAAGTTATTATTAAAAATGATACTTAAAAAATTTACAGATTAACTATGTTATCAGTCTGCAATATAGTAAATTTCTTTGCCGAAGAAAAAGCATTAACCATTTATCATTAACAATTAACC
>JANYCO010000316.1 GCA_025360235.1 Cytophagales bacterium | reverse complement strand
GCTTCAAACATCCCTATGATGATAGGCAATCTTCTGTTTCCTGTTTCTTCCCCAAGCACCAGAGCAAATGAGCCTGTATGTGATTGGCTGGAAGATAGCCCGAGTATTTCGAGTTTAATTTTCTCCACTTCTTCGTTTCTTTCTTATTTATAATTTCTTTGCAGCTTCTATTAATTTCGGCACTACTTCAAAAGCGTCGCCCACAATACCATAATCGGCTGCCTTAAAGAAAGGTGCTTCCGGGTCTTTGTTTATGACTACAATACATTTTGAAGAGTTTACACCGGCCAGGTGTTGAATAGCTCCGGAAATACCAATCGCTATGTATAAGTTAGGACTAACTTTTACTCCGGTTTGTCCTACGTGCTCATGATGTGGTCTCCAGTCCATGTCGGATACTGGTTTTGAACAACCAGTGGCAGCACCTAATTCTTTTGCAAGCTCTATTATCATGCCCCAGTTCTCAGGACCTTTCAACCCTCTTCCACCTGATACTACTATGTCTGCTTCCGGAAGAAGAATTTCTCCCGTCGCTTTTTCTGTTTTGGTAATTTTTATACTAAAATCACTTTCAGGAATAGCGGGTGCGAAAACTTCTACTTGTGCGCTTCCTCCTGTTTCAGTGGCGGGGAAAGCATTCTTCGCAACGGTGATTACTTTTATTGCAGAAGTGAGTTCTACAGTAGTGAACGCCTTTCCGGTATAAATAGATTTTTTAACTTTAAAACCGCCAGAAGTATCCGGTAAATCTACCGCACCTGTTACTACCCCTGCATTAAGTTTAACTGCTAATCGTGATACGATAGCATCTACAGCAGAAGATTTAGGAAGGATGACCACTTCTGCATTTTCTTTTTTTGCTGCTTCGGCAAGTGCAGTGGCATATGCCATTACATTTACCTGGGCAAGTTTATCATTTGTTACGTGCAGTACTTTAGCTACTCCGTATTTTCCAATCGAAGAAAGGGCAGTAGCAGAAAAATTGCCAATAGCTACAGCAGTAGTGGCAACTCCTTTTTTCTTTGCCAGCTCTGTAGCATAAGAAACAGCTTCTAAAGAAGATTTTTTTACTTCTCCTTCTACACCTTCAATAAATACCAGTATTGACATTTTTTATTAGTTTAAAATTTTAAGTTATGAATTTTGAATTATGATAATTGTTGTATGGCTTCTGTTAAAATAATTTAACATTAAACATTTATAACTCATAATTCTTTATAATACTTTCGCTTCGTTTTTAAGCAGTTCAAATAATTTTTCAGGCGTCGAAGCATCTATCATTTTGCAGGCACCTTTTGCAGGTGGTAGTTCGTAGGCCAGCATATTAATAAGGCTTTCTGTTGCTGTAGGTTCTACTACTTTAAGCGGTTTGGTACGGGCAGACATAATACCTCTCATATTCGGAATTTTCCATTCTGCTATTGGTTCCTGACATCCTGCTACTAAAGGCAGGGTTGCTTCAACGTATTCTTTCCCACCTTCGATTTCTCTTGCCATTTTTGCAAGATTCCCTTCAATATCCAATTTCATCACAGGTGAAACCGATGGGATACCCAACGCTTCGGCTACCAGTCCGTGTACAAGACCTCCATTAAAGTCAATGGATTCTCTTCCCATTAAGATCAAATCGTAATTTTCTGTTTTAGCTACAGCAACTATTTGTGCCGCTACAAATTGTGCATCTTTTGGAAAAGCATTTATTCTTATTGCATCATCTGCACCAATTGCCAATGCTTTTCTTATGGTAGGTTCTGTATCGGCTTCTCCTACGTTCAATACAGTAACGGAACCACCATTTGCTTCTTTCAATTCAATGGCTCTGGATAAGGCGTATTCATCATAAGGACCGATGATAAACTGAACTCCTGTAGTGTTAAATTTTGTATTATTATCTGTAAAAGAAATCTTAGAAGTGGTATCAGGTACGTTCGTTATACAAACCAGTATTTTCATAGTATTAGAAAAGTTAAATGTTTCTGTGTTTCTGAATTATTTCGAGGTTCTAAAATACTAAAACTATCTGTTATTTAACTATAAAAGTTTATAAAATATAATATTAAATTTGAGCAAAGTTTAGTTTCTGTCACTTCAAACAAGGTTTATTCAAATTTAATAATGTCCCATTCAAAAATAGAACAATTACTTGAATTTCTTAAGGACGATCCAATGGATAGTTTTACGTTATATGCACTTGCCTTAGAGTATGAAAAGGCAGAGGATAAAAAAGCCAAAGAATACTATGACTTATTATTGAAAGAGCATCCGGCTTATCTTGCTACCTATTATCACGCTGCTAAATGGTATGAGAAGTACCATAAAGAGACCTCCTTACAGATATACAAATTGGGTATGGAGCTGGCAAATAAAAATGGGAAAGTTAAAACCTACAATGAATTGCAGAATGCTCTTAACATGTTATTGGATGAATCGTTAGACTAAAAGAAATTATTGTAAAACAACCGTAGCAGCAGTTTGTTCACTTTCCTTAATAGAAACCCCTGTGTCACCTTTTCCTGTTTTTGTAGTACTGTTGTAATTTTTCATTGCAGAAAAATAATAAACTGTTGGCGTAATTTTGCTAAAGTAAGCAAAGCCTTTACTTCCGGTAACATCTGAATGTATAGCATTGGTTCCTGCATCTCTATCGGCCTTAGATTTAAATAAGGAAACTGCTGCCCCCACTACAAGTTGTTGATTTGAGTCCAACACAAATACTTCTAGATCAGTATTACCTGTTCCACCATAGGGAGCATCGTTCTTCTTATTATGACAAGAAGAAAATAAAACTATCAATAGTGCAAATGCTAAAACGGGTACAAGTCTGATTTTATTCATGGTTATCCTTTTTATCCAAGTGTAAATATATGATAATTACTATAAAAAGCCAAGAAAATGCGAATTTTTTAAGAAATCGTATAACAGCTTAAATCCAGCAAGAAGTATGATCACCCCTAGGCCTTTGTTCATTTTGTCGAGAATACGATTGGTGAAGTATTTTTTGATTTTGTTGGCTATGTAGGCTTTTAGAACGTCTGTACCAAAAACGGTAATTATAGAGGCTGTGAAAAAAGTAAGAATAAAAATTCTGTCGTTGTGGTAACTTATACTGGCTAAACTAACCATGCTTATCCAAAATAGAAATACGGAAGGATTTACCGCATTGAGCATAAAGCCTTTTAACCACACATTGGAATCGCTTGTTTTTTTCTTTTGTTTTTTGATTTCAATCGTGTTGGGTGTTTTTTTAATAATATAATAAATCCCAAACACCGTCATTATAATGCCTCCTATACAGGTCATATAATTTCTAAAAAGGGGGTCTTTCATGAATCCTGCAATACCAAAATAGGTCAGAAGAATAAAAAAAGTATCCCCTGCCGCTACTCCGGAAGCATACAAAACGGCTTTTCTAAATCCTTTATGAATACTTGTGTGAAGTAATCCAAAGAAAACCGGTCCGATCATAAAACTGAGTATGATTCCTGAAATAATACCTTCTACAAGGGCTTTGAACATTGAGTAGTGTTAAGCATTATGGTTGGATAGAATAGTATAAGAATTTGATTGGAGAAAAGATTCCCATTCCTCGTTCGTTGCTTTTTTCATTACCCTTGGAAATTTGCTTTGTCCTCCAATTTTGTCTTTATGTTTCATGAAGTCATAAAAGGCTGCAACAGGCAGAATTTCTACGAAGACTTCTTTCAGCGCTGCTATCCGCTCTGTTCTGTAGTCGTCATTGAGTTCCTTTAGTGCTTCGTCTAAACGTAATTTTATTTTGTCTGCATCCACAGGATCATCACAACCAATATACCATTTGTGTGCAAACATATTTTTGTGGGGAATTCCCGTTACCGTAAATTCTCGTATGCCAATGTTAAACTCTTGTGAAATAAGGCTTATCGCGTTGTTCATATTTTCAACGGAAAGGTGTTCTCCACAAAGACTTAAATAATGTTTCGTTCGGCCGCTGATAATGATCTTGCTTTTTTCTTTATCGGTAAAACGCACTACATCACCAATCAGGTAACGCCATGTACCAGCATTTGTGCTGATGAGAAGGGCATAATCAACACCTTCTTCCACCTGATGGATCATAAGTGTTTTAGGATTGACCACTACTTCACCATCTGCATTAAAATTTTCTTCTGTGAAAGGAATAAACTCAAGAAAGATTCCGTTGTTTAAGACTAAGCGCATCCCTGATTGTCCTGGACTGGTTTGCAGCGCTATAAAGCCTTCAGACGCAAGGTAGGTTTCGATATACGTAATTGGCCTTCCCAATATTTTCTCAAATCCTTGTTTGTAAGGATCAAAAGAAACGCCACCATGCACAAAGACATGTAGGTTTGGCCAGATCTCGTGAATATTATTTACTTTATAATGTTCAACAATTCTTTCAATCATCAATTGGATCCAGGCGGGTACTCCTACTACAAAACCAATATCCCATTCTTTGGCTTTTCTGGTAATCTCATCCAACTTATCGTTCCAATCTTTGGTACGGGCTATTTTTTTACCAGGTCTATAGAAAGGTAAAAACCAACGAGGAATTTTACTGGCCTGAATTCCACTAAGGTCTCCTTCATAGTGGTGGTCCACTTTATTAAGATCGATACTTCCTCCCAGCATAAGAATTCCTCTTCCAAAAAGAGAACGTGGGAGTTTATAATTTACAAGACTCAACACTTCCCGAAGCCCGGTTTTCTTGTTGGACTTGATCATTTCTTTTGTTAAAGGAATATGTTTGGTAGAGGCATCAGAGGTGCCGGAACTAAGCGCGAAGTATTTTACTACTCCCGGCCAGCACACATCTGCTTCTCCCGCTTTGGTCCTGTGCCACCATTCGTTGTAGAGTTTATTGTAATCGAAAACAGGTACACGACTGCGGAAATATTCATAAAAATGTTCGTTATTTCCTTTATCAAAACTGGAAAGAATTTCATTGAAATTATAATTATAACCAAAATGGGTATTACGAGCCTCTTTAATAAGCTTTTTTAATTCTCTTTTCTGATATTCGAAAGGCGTTTTTTTATCCTGCTCAATCAAATGCGTGAGCTTTATCCCTTTACTTAATAACGACCCTAATAACGGCATAATAAGTCTTTATACAATCCCCTTAATTTCGTAAAAATCATGCTAAAATACAATTATAAATGATAATATCGTAAAATAATTTTGAATTTTTATTTATTAACTATGAATTAGGTATCTAGCAATTAGTAAAGAATAATTTTAAACTAAGAATTCAAAATTCAAAATTTATAATTTATTTCAAATCATGAGTATAGATGAAAATATAAAAAAAGTTAATGAGAATTTAAATAAATCAGGTTGCCACCTCATCGCAGTAAGTAAAACCTATCCCGCAGAAGCAGTGATGGAAGCTTATGAGGCAGGACAACGGATTTTTGGTGAAAACAAAGTACAGGAACTGGTCCCAAAATACGAGGCATTACCAAAAGATATTCACTGGCATTTGATAGGACATTTGCAGACGAATAAGGTAAAATACATTGCCTCATTCGTAGAGCTGATCCACTCAGTAGACAGTTTTAAGTTGCTGAAAGAAATAAATAATGAGGGAGTAAAAAACAATAGAGTAATTAATGTTTTGCTGCAAATTTATATTGCTGAAGAGGAAACTAAGTTTGGCTTAAGTTTTCAGGAGGCAGAAGAAGTTTTGAGATCGGAAGAACTAAAAAAATTTACAAATATAAAAATTAACGGTTTTATGGGTATGGCTTCTAATACAGAAGATCATGCCAAAATCCGCAAGGAATTCAAAAGTCTTAAATTTTTTTTTGATCAATGTAAATCCTTGTATTCGGCTACCAATGTAGACTTTCATGAATTGTCGATGGGTATGAGTGCAGACTATAAAATAGCTCTGGAAGAGGGAAGTACTTTAATAAGAGTGGGGAGTTCTATTTTTGGCACACGAAAATAAAATCCCGAAAAATTGAACCCTGTCTAAAAATAAGTTATCTTCGACTCAGCAAGTTTGTATAGATTGTCATAAGGCCGATATATGCTCATGGATTTACAAAAAATCGTTTATCTGCACTGTAAAGTCACATAACATTTTTTCCAAAAAGAATTGTGAGTGCGCCGGCAATTAATTTACAAACTTGCTTTTTTTACTTAATTCGTAATTGACTAGTTGTATTGTTTAAACAGACTCTTAATTCGAATAGAGATCACTCCAAAAAATGCTTCCTTAAAAATACTTCCGGACATTTTGGATACGCCTAGTTTTCTGTCGGTAAAGATGATCGGAACTTCTATCAATTTAAAACCATGTTTCCAGGCAAGAAATTTTAATTGAATCTGAAAGGCATAACCAACGAATTTAATACTGCTTAGGTCAATGGTTTCTAGCACTTTTTTGCGGTAACACTTGAATCCGGCTGTAGTATCGTGAATTGGAAGGCCAGTGATAAACTGTACATATTTACTGGCGAAATACGACATCAAGACTCTTTCTATCGGCCAGTTGATAACGGTAATGCCGTGTATATAGCGGGAGCCTATGGCTAAATCATTCCCATCGTTAGAGCAAGCTTCATAAAGCCTTACCAGGTCTTCGGGATTATGTGAAAAGTCTGCATCCATTTCACAGATAAAATCATAATTATTTTTGATCGCATACCTGAACCCA
>JANYCO010000303.1 GCA_025360235.1 Cytophagales bacterium | reverse complement strand
CCTCGGTCATACCTATGGCTGCACGATGGCGAAGACCAAAATTCGCAGGGATCTCGTCGTTCTCTGAAACAGGAAGAATACAACGTGCTGCTTTGATCCTGTTATTTTCAATGATCACGGCTCCATCGTGGAGCGGACTGTTTTTTTGAAAAATAGCAATTAATAAACGTTTTGAAATTTCTGCGTCCAAAATATCACCCGATTCTGCATAAAATTTAAGTTCGGAACTTTTCGCAAAAACGATCAATGCACCCATATTCATGCTGCCCAATGTTTTTGCAGCATCAACGATTGGTGCTACATCCAGGGACTATGTGTATCGCAGGAGTCTTCGGCGGACAGGAATCTGGTGTAAGCGCTGCGACTAAAAGTATATTTTTGGAAAGCGCTTATTTCTCTCCTGATTTTGTAAGAAAATCTTCTCAGTTTCACGGATTAAAAACAGATGCTTCTTTCCGTTTTGAAAGAGGTACCGATCCAAACATGCCGGTGAATGCTTTGCTGAAAGCTACAAAATTAATCGTTGAAGTAGCGGGAGGAGTTGTATCTTCAGAAGTGTCGGATGTTTATCCAAATCCAATAAAAGATTTTAAAGTAGAAACTTCGTATTCCTATATTGACCGTTTAATAGGCAAAAAATTAGGGAACGCTTTAATAAAAGAAATTTTAACTGGATTAAATATTACGATCGAATCAGAAAAAGAAGACGAGCTGAAACTTTCCGTACCTTCTTACAAAGTAGATGTACAGCGTCCTGCCGATATTGTAGAAGAAGTACTTCGAATATACGGCTACGACAATATTGAACTGAGCGATCGTCTGAGTGCAGCCTACCTTGCTGATTTTCCTGAAAAGGATAAAGATAAATTGCAGAAATTAATTGGCAGTATGTTGGCTGGTTCTGGGTTTAATGAGATTCTTACAAACTCTATGACGAAATCTGTCTATTCAGGGTTTCTTGGCATTGCGGATAAGTCAGTGGAGGTGCTTAATAAACTTTCGGAAGATTTGGGTGTCATGAGACAAAGTCTGCTTTTCTCTGGACTAGAAATTTTGAATTATAACATCAATCGTCGTCAGAAGGATTTGAAATTATTTGAATTCGGGAAAGTATATTCTAAGGAAGAAGGAAAATACAAAGAAGGAAACCGTTTGGCTCTTTTCGTTACGGGAAGTATACAAGCGGAAAGCTGGAATGCTCAAACTGAAGAAGCGGATTATTTTTATTTGAACACTATCGTTCATAAAGTGTTGCAAAAATTAAATTCAGGAGACGCACAACAACAGAAAGTCGAACTGAATTATTTAAGCAATGGTGTAAATTATATTAAAAATAATAAGGTGATAGCATCGGTCGGTAAAGTGCAGGATAAAGCACTTAAACTTACCGATATCAAACAGTCGGTTTACTATGCAGAGTTTGATGCAGATGCTTTATTGAAAGCTTATAAAAATAATATCCAGTTCCAGGAGCTCAATAAATACCCAGAAGTGCGCCGTGACCTTTCATTAGTATTGGATAAGACTATAACCTTCGAACAAATCAAGTCGCTTGCTTTGAAACAGGAGAAAAAACTTATTACTGATATTAATATTTTTGATGTGTACGAAGGGAAAAATCTAGGAGAAAATAAAAAAGCCTACGCAGTGAGTTTTACCCTTCAGGATTTCGAACAAACCCTTACCGATAAAGTGATTGATATTACTATGCAGAAGTTAATGAGTATCTTTGAGAAGGAGCTTGGTGCGGTGATAAGGAAGTAAAAAGAGACTCGGGAATACTACCATAACGGGATTGATATAAAAGACCACAGCTTGAAACTGTACCCTTTTATATCAATCCTTATTGGCTTATTACTTTACTTTCCTGCTGTATTTGAATACCAAACACCAACGCTTTTTACATAAGTTGGATTGCCCATATAATCGGTAGCATAGATATCTTCTCTTACGCAAATATTTCCATCGTCTTTTATTCTTAACGATGATCCCGGGTGTCCTCCTGTATTGGTAGACCAGTATACTTTACCGTCTGCTCCTTTTAATACAAAATTACCATCAACATTCATAAAGGCTTGGGTAATGGGCTTCCCTGCTGTATTGGTGGACCATAACGTTACTCCTGCTTTTGACAGTACAAAATTCCCATCTTTTTGGAGCATAAGCAAATAAACTCCATTGGCTGATTTTAACCATCCATTAGCCAAAAGGCCAGTGTTGGTTTTAATATCAGTAATCATTTGAGCATGAGATCTGTTGCTAATAAATGCAACACACAAAAACAAAATAACGGCGGCTTTTTTCATAAATCTTTGTTGGTTAAGGTTGATTTTGAAAGCCTATACGAGTATTTAATCCGTTTGTTTTATTTTTTGCCTTATTAGAGAAAATTTTTAAAAGAATGCTTTTATGGAAAAATAGAAACAAAATATATAGCCCACGGTTTAAACCGTGGGCTATATATTTTGCACTTGATGAGGGGATTTAATTCTTAAGTCCGTTTACTAATGTAAACGGCAATTGATAGCTGATCTGGCAACTAGCCTTTTAGAATAGCAGCTAATTTTTCCTTTTCAACCGGAGGCATTTCGTCATTTCCTTTTATTAAAATTCTTTTTGCCTCAGCACTTGAAGTAGTGGTAATCAGTTGGCGGTATTTCGCGCGAATTTCGTAGTCAAATAGTTGTACTTTCATGGCTTAAAGATAGTATTTTTACCTGAAATGGCCAACCAGAATTGTAAAATCTCTGTTATTAAATCTTTAAATGTAATAATAACAGCTAATTAGAACTTTTTTCTTATTACTTGTTTCTGTGATGTGTGTTCTCTTATCAACATAAACTGTTAATAACCCTGTTAATATCCTCTGTCAAACTAATCCTCCTTTCCTCCTATCTTTACACTACAAATGCGCCTTTCTAACGAAACCATAGACCGAATTCATCAGCAAATCGATATTCTCGAGGTGGTGGGCGATTTTGTGTCTTTAAAAAAGAAAGGACTAAACTACTGGGCTTGCTGTCCTTTTCATAATGAAAAAAGTCCTTCGTTTGCAGTAAACCCCGCCAAAGGAATTTTTAAATGTTTTGGTTGTGGAAAATCGGGTGATGCAATCACTTTTGTACAAGAACTGGAAGGGCTCTCTTATCCGGAGGCTATGAAGTATTTTGCAAATAAATACGGCATCGAAATTCCGGAAGAAGCACCCAGAAGCGACGAAGAAGTAAAACAACAAAACGAACGCGACAGCTTATACATCGTGCTTAACTATGCGAAGAATTATTTCGCAGATCTATTATTTACTAATGAAGATGGGAAAGCTATTGGTCTCAGTTATTTTAAAGAACGCGGCTTTTCGGAAGCAACAATTAAAAAATTCGAACTGGGTTACAGTCTGGATGAGTGGGATGGTTTGTTGAAAACTGCTACACAAAACGGATATAAAACGGAGATGTTGGAAAAAGCGGGATTGATCTTGTCTCGTGAAAATGCCAACGACAGTGCCGATCGCAAGCATTACGACCGGTTCAGAGGCAGAGTTGTTTTTCCGATTCATAATCTCAGTGGTAAAGCCATTGCCTTTGGAGCTAGAATTCTAAAGAACGATAAGAACCAACCCAAATACATTAACTCTCCTGAAACGGAAGTATATTCAAAGAGTAAAATTCTTTACGGAATTTTTCAGGCAAAGAATTCTATTCGAAATGAGGATAATTGTTTTCTCGTTGAGGGTTATACCGACGTAATTTCCCTGCACCAGGCAGGAGTGGAGAATGTAGTGGCTTCTTCCGGTACATCACTTACCGAAGAACAGATACGACTTATAAAACGATATACTGAAAATATAACAGTACTCTATGACGGTGACCCAGCCGGAATCAAAGCTTCCCTGCGTGGGATCGATATGATTCTGGAGGAAGGGATGAATGTAAATGTCGTACTCTTTCCTGATAACGATGACCCTGATAGTTATGTTAGAAAGATTGGCGGTGAAAAATTCAAAAATTTCATCAGAGAAAATAAAAAAGATTTTATAAGTTTTAAAACAGAACTCTTTTTAGCAGAAACTGGAAATGATCCGATTAAAAAAGCTGGGATCATCAAAGATATTGTTACCAGTATTGCAAAAATTCCTGACGGAATAAAAAGGGCTTTATTTTTTCAGCAGTGTTCAAGTCTTTTGAAGATTGATGAACAGGTTTTAATTTCTGAATACAATAAAGTAGAAATAAAGCGTCGTCAGGATAAAAATAAAAAGAACGAACAGCCTGAAGTAGTTAATTATACTGCTGCAGAAGAATATCCTGTTATCACAGAAGAGCCGGAATCTGATGTAGATAAATTAGTTTCCTTATTGCAGGATCATGAATTGAGTATTTTAAAATTGATCATTCTTCTTGGAGGAGAAGCTGTGGAAGGTAGAAAAGTGGTAGAATATTTACTTGAGGAAACACAGGATGTAGAAAGTAACAACCCTCTTTACTTAAAGATTAGAAATAGCGTTGCTGAAGAATTGAATCGTGGAAACGAAATAACAAAAGCTTTTTTTCTGGAAAGTCAGGACGAGGATATAAAAAAACTGGCAATCAATTTTATGGTGGACAAACATCAGATAAGTGCTGGTTGGGAAAAGTTCGGTATCATTGTGCCTCAGGATTATGAATTGGTGGAACAAAGCACACCTAAGGCTGTATTGAAGTATAAAAGACTGTTTGCTAAGTTTCTTATTCGTGAAAAAAGACAAGGCCTTATTAATGCTGCCAATGTTGAAGAGGAGATGCAAATGATGCAAGAGATATTGTCCCTACAACAGTTTGAGAAACAAATAGACAAGATGCTTGGCATTGTAATCGGTTAGTCGAGTTTTCTTTTTTGAAATAGAACCTCTTATGAAAATTTTCGTATTAATACAAATAACAGGAAAGGTATGAACATAGCTGTGAATACGAGGTTGCTGCTGGAGGATAAGCTAGAAGGAATAGGTTGGTTTACCTATGAAACGATGAAGCGTATTACAAAAGACCATCCTGAACACCAATTCTTTTTTTTATTTGACAGACCTCATAGCGAAAAATTTATCTTTGGAAAGAATGTTATTCCAATAGTATTATCGCCACAAGCAAGACATCCGTTTTTGTACTATTTATATTTTGAGTTTGCCGTTCCTTCAGCACTTAGGAAAATAAACGCAAATTATTTTATTTCTACTGATGGTTATATGTCCCTTTCTACTTCGGTCAAAACACTAGATGTGATTCATGATATAAATTTTGAGCATCGTCCTCAGGATCTTCCTAGAATAGCGCGGTATTATTACCAACATTACTTTCCAAAATTTGCGAAGAAAGCTTCACGTATTGCCACTGTTTCTGAATTTTCAAAACAAGACATTATGAAGACATATTCAATAGATCCAGATAAAATTGATGTTGTCTACAATGGTTGTAATGAGCGGTACACTCCCATCAGTGAAGATGAACAGCATAAAACGCGGTATAGATTTTCCAATGGCCGTCCTTATTTTCTTTTTGTTGGTTCACTGAACCCGAGAAAAAACACCAAGAATTTATTGCTTGCTTTTGATGAATTTAAAAAATCGTATTCAAGTGATATCAAATTGTTAATTGCAGGGCAAGTGATGTGGAACGACAGCGATTTTAGTGACGTTTACCACAATATGAAAGCCAAACACGAAGTTCATTTTCTAGGGAGGGTTTCTTCTGCTGATTTGAGTAAAATTATTGCTTCTGCGTTGGCGCTTACTTATGTCCCCTTTTTTGAGGGGTTTGGGATTCCTGTTTTGGAAGCTATGTATTGTGATGTACCAGTGATTACCTCCAATGTTACTTCAATTCCGGAGGTTGCAGGAAATGCAGCCATACAAGTTAATCCTGAATCGTCAGAAGATATTAAAAATGCAATGTTGCAAATAGCCAAAGATTTAAAATTAAGAAAACAACTGATTGAACATGGCCGAATCCAGCGTGAAAATTTTTCCTGGAATAAAACGGCTGATAAGCTTTGGTATAGTTTTGAAAAAATGATGAACGCGGGAGCCTAGAATCCTAAGATATTTCTTTAAAAACGGTGGTTTTAATTTCAAATAAGATGATTTTTTCAAAAATTACAACTAGATTAGCATTCCATTTTGACTATTAGCAGAAAAAATAGTATTTATTGAATACTAAACTTACCATATTACAAATTACGAATAGAATTCCATATCCTTTAAATGATGGAGGAAATATGGCTACCTATAATGTTACCAAATACTTGAATCGGTTTGGGCACCAGGTGGTATTGGCAAGTCTAAATACAAAGAAACATTATCAGGACCCAAAAGTACTTGCTTCAATCGCTAAAGTCTATACTACAGATATTGATACAACGATTCATATACCAAGGTTGTTGATGGGGTTATTTGGTAGAATTCCTTACAATGTAAAACGATTTATTTCTTCCGAATTTAAATTGGTGCTGGAAACTATTATTAAAGAGCATAAGCCTTCAGTTATTCATCTTGAAGGAATTTATTTGTCAGTCTATACTGGTGCAATTAAGAAGGTTTCCTCAGCGCCATTGGTGCTTCGCTCTCACAACGTTGAGTATGAGATCTGGGAACGAAATGCTCAGAATGAAAAAAATCCTTTAAAGAAGTTTTATCTTAAAAATTTAAGTAATAAAATCAGAAAGTTTGAAGA
>JANYCO010000298.1 GCA_025360235.1 Cytophagales bacterium | reverse complement strand
GTTTATGTGTTGGGAGTTGGTGGGATTTGCCTCTTATCTACTCATTGGTTTCTGGATGGAAAAAATGGCAGCTGCAAGAGCAAGTAAAAAAGCTTTTCTGATTAACCGAATTGGTGATGCTGGTTTTTTAATTGGAATGTTTGTGGTCTATCTTAAATTTGGAACTTTCGATCTTAGTCTCATTAATGCTTCTATTGCCACTACTGGAATTTCGACAGACTTTCTTTTTACCCTTGCTGGTTTAGGAATCTTTATGGGTTGTGTAGGAAAGTCGGCGCAATTCCCTTTAAATCTATGGCTGCCCGATGCGATGGAAGGGCCAACACCAGCGTCTGCACTTATACACGCCGCTACTATGGTGGCAGCAGGGATTTATCTGTTGGCGAAAACTTATTTACTTCTGAATGCAGATGTCTTAACAGTAATTGCTTTCATTGGAGCCATCACTGCACTTACCGGAGCACTTCCCGCTGCCGCACAGACAGACATTAAAAAAGTATTGGCCTATTCTACTATTTCCCAATTAGGATTTATGGTAATGGCAATGGGAGTGGGGGCGTACAACGCAGCACTCTTTCATTTGGTAACACACGCTTTTTTCAAAGCCTGTTTATTTCTTACCGCTGGTGCAGTTATTCATGAAATGCATCATGTGAAACAAGCTATGTTCATAAGAGGGTATTTTAATAATTTTGATACCCTCAATATGAAACTGATGGGAGGATTGAGAAAAAAAATGCCCGTTACTTTTATTACGTATTTTATCTCTTGTATGGCTTTGGTAGGAGTGCCTTTGTTCTCAGGATTTCTTTCTAAAGATGCAATTCTAGAGGGGACGTTTAATTGGGCGATCTTAAAACATCAGCAAAGCGATAGCATTATCTTCTATGTCATCCCTGTCATTGCTGTGCTTTCAATTTCTATTACAGCATATTATATGATCCGTCAAATAATCCTGGTATTTTTTGGTTCATTTAAATTGAAAGCTTTTTACAAACAGGTAGAACCTGCATTTGAAAAAATTCATGATCCCGGTATGCTCATGAAAATTCCTATGATGGTATTGGCTACTTTATGTTTATGGTTTTTCTTTTCTCTAAATCCTTTTAGTGGTCAACATGGTTGGCTGATGGAAAAATTAAGCAGATCAGGGATAGTCCATACAATGCCTGAATTTATAATCGTACTGATTTCTGTTAGTGCGGTAGGTATTGGTGTGTTTATAGGCTGGTTTAGATTTCGTCCTTCTGCTTATACCATTGAAACGGACATGACAGATTCAATGCTGCAGAGAATCTTAAAAAACAACTGGTACATGGATAAAATCTATCATCAACTTCTGGTAAACCCAGGGATCCAAATTTCATTGTGGACTGCTTCTTTTGATGTAAAAATAATTGACGGAGTTATTCATACCTTTGCTTACCTTGGTGTAATATTCGCCTACTTGATCGCTCTGGTGGACAAATACCTTGTAGATGGATTAGTGAATTTTAGACATGGCTTTCAATGAAAACAGGAAGATTGGCCCGATCCTTTCAGCAAGGTACAATCCAAGGTTATTTCGCTTATACCATAATAGCTGTAGTACTTGTGTTCGTATGGTTATTAATAAATTAATACTAGAATTATAAAAATATAAAATGTTATCATTACTGATATTTTTGCCTTTCGTTTCAATTATACTGATTCTGTTGTTGCCGATGAGGCAATACCATTTGAATAAATTTATTACTATAGCAACTGCTGCTGTTCAATTAATTTTATCTGTCATTTTATTTATTTTATATAAACCAGGTAAAGGGGTTCAGTTTGTAGAACAATACAGCTGGATCGAAATGGATTTAGGAAGTACTGGAAAATTAACAGCGCAATATTTCTTAGGGATTGACGGAATTAATATTTCAATGGTATTGCTCACCGGTATAGTAATGTTAGTAGGAGCGATAGCTTCATGGAAAATAACAGAAAACAGAAGGGGTTATTTTTCATTATATCTCTTATTATGTTCTACCATCTACGGATGTTTTCTTTCACTCGATTTTTTACTGTTCTTTATTTTCTTCGAATTTATGCTTTTGCCTATGTACTTCCTTATTGGAATTTGGGGTGGGCCAAGAAGAGAATATGCTTCTATAAAATTCTTTCTTTATACTTTATTGGGTTCAATTTTCATTCTAATCGTTATGATCGGTTTGTATGTATCTGTTGTTGATCCCGTACAATCTGCCACAGCAGCTGGAATAGGAGAGGAGTCAACATTCAAAATACAATTAGCTTCAGGAAATACGAACAAAACAAATCTTGTGCATACGTTCAATATGTTGTTAATGAAAGATCCTTCCAATTATATTCCGGGATCTGTACTTCATCAACTTTCTTCCTATACACTTTGGGGCTATTCTGCGAGAGCATTAGCTTTCCTTGCACTTATAATTGGCTTCGCTATCAAACTTCCGGCTGTCCCCTTTCATACCTGGCTTCCGGATGCGCACGTAGAAGCTCCTACACCAATATCGGTAGTGCTTGCAGGGGTGTTGTTGAAAATAGGAGGTTATGGAATTATTAGAATAGCCTACCCAATCTTTCCTGAAGCTGCCATGCAGTTCGCGTACTTTATTGGATTAGTTGGGATTGTTTCTATCGTCTACGGTGGTTTAAATGCCTTAGCGATGAAGGACCTTAAAAAGATGATTGCCTACTCTTCTGTTTCACATATGGGCTTTGTATTGCTTGGCATTGCTTCACTAACAGTAGAAGGCATGAATGGCGCCATCTACCAGATGTTTAGCCATGGCTTGCTTGCTACCTTGTTATTCCTTATTGCAGGTATATTATACGATCGTACACATGACCGAATGATTGAAAATTACAGAGGACTCGCAAGCAGAATGCCCGTGTTTACAGCAGTTGTGATCATCTCCTTTTTCGCTTCGTTTGGATTACCTGGCTTCTCAGGTTTCATTGCTGAATTGTTTATTTTATTAGGAGCATTCAATTCTGAATTTGTAAATGGACTGCTTCCTAAATGGATGGCAATAGTAGCTACTTCAGGGATCTTGCTTGGGGCTGTTTACTATCTATGGACCTTACAAAGAATGTTTTTTGGTAAATTCTGGATCCGTACCGGCATCACCTGGAAGGAAGGTTTGTACGATTTAAACGCAAGAGAAAAAATAATAACACTCCCACTAGCCGCTTTGGCTGTACTATTTGGAGTGTTCCCTCATTTATTGCTTAATGTTATTTCAGTAGACGTAAAGGAATTGGTAGGATTTATTTTGGCTGCCAGATAACCTATTATTAATTCAAATTCATTAAATTTTGCATTTTAACAAGTATTTTATAACTTGTAAGGAGAATGGCTAATGAATTACCAAAAAAACCTATTAAAAGAGTAACTGTTCCTACAGTTTCAAAGGAAATTCTTTCCACAGAAAA
>JANYCO010000297.1 GCA_025360235.1 Cytophagales bacterium | reverse complement strand
GTATCTACTGTTCAACTATGCAGGTTGATTAGTAGCACGTCCTTTACTTGAACATAAATAAAGGAGTGGTTGTCCTGTAAAACCCTGAACTGATTTACCCTGTAATTATGGTGCTGAAAGCTTGTTATAATTCCACTTATCTCTTTGTATCCGTCCTCGGATTGAGTGTCTTTAATCGTTAGTTTAATATTTTTTGCTGAGTACCTTGAAAAAGTTGTTAGATCCATAAGCTTTTTAGTTATAACGTTGCAAATATACAACAAAAACAATAATAGTCTATAATTATAGCCCCTATAATTATGAGTTCCATAATAACCGTCAATTCGCTTATTTTGAACAATGACAATTGAACAAAAAATTGGGGCAAAGATCAAAAAGTTAAGGATCAAAGCAGGTTATACTTCTGCTGAAAATTTTGCTTATGAAAACAACATTAGCCGAACACAATATGGGGCTTATGAAAGAGGAGAAGTAAAGATGAGGGTGGATTCTTTATACAAAATATTAACTTGTTTCGATGTCAGTCTTGAAGAATTTTTTAAAGGGATTAGTTAAAAAGGGTAATGTTGCCAAAAATAGTTGCTCTTCGTGTCACGTTTTTCAATTGAGTATAACGTTTTAGGTTATCCTTTGTCCGCTTCTTAGTCTAATTTAAGTCCGTTTTAACAGGTAAACAAGTAAGCTGATTTTGATATTCAGGTAGTTGTATTGTATTGGCTGAGTATTCCCAGACATTCGGACAGTTGCGGACATCATCCCTGTATCGTCCGTATTTAGGTTGACAAAAATTTAAAATTAATCCGTTTAAAGGTTGATAAATTAGTATAGTATAATGAAATAATTGAGCGATTTACTCCTTACACAAGTACTTAATTATTTTTTATCAAAGACCACCCCAATTTTTTTCAGCAAGGCTCTTCGCTCCTCATTCTGCTTTACCCTTTGGGTACGCTGGTCATAATACCATTTAGCAAGTTTTGGATTCTTACTCATACCCGTCAGACTGCCGTACTTTTTCTTGTATGCCACCAGTTGCGCATACATTTCCTCCCAACTTACCTGTTTACGAACACCGACAGTCCAGTTGAAGGAAAGTGTATTCAGCAGTGCAATCCTTGCTTTGGAGAGTTCTTTTTTTCTGCTTCGGGTATAGGACACCCATTTGGCTAGTGGCAGGTATTCACTACTAGTAGAAATTCTAGTGTGTTTGTGCTGAAGATAAAAGGCTTTCAGCAGGTAAAACTTTTCCATCCATTGAGCCTCCAATGGATCCCAGACAAAGTCCAGTTTCTTGAGCTTGCTTATTTTTTCATCATTAAGCTTTCCCTTTGTGTAATTCATCCGCTGATCCCCCACCCAACAGGCCAAAGATGGATTCTCTTTCCATTCGTATACGACCAGTGTATGACCGTATTTTCGGTAATACAGTTCCAGCATCCTGTATTTTTTTACCCATAGTTTATCGTAAAAAGCGGTCTTTAGTAGATCACCGCTTTGGCTCCAGAAAAAACCGATCTCTTCTAACAGCTGCTTTCTGGAGCGGAGTAATTTTCCCGCCTCTTTGAGTTGTCTTTGCCTTGCCACCCATCCGGCCAGTTTCAGATTGTTTTCCCAGTGTGCAGGCACTTGACAATCTTTAAACCTTCTTTTATAGTCCAGAAGTTCTTTGAAATGCTGGTGCCATTTTTCTTCAAGGTATAGACTGCTGTCCGTCAAAGCTCCTATCTTATTGAGTTTTATTTTTCGTTCGGATGAAAGTTCCCCTGGATTTGCCTTTTGTGGCATCAGCCAGTTGTAGAGTTTATCATAAGGAGGAGCGGAAGGAACTCGGCAGTGTTTGTATTTTTTCTTAAACGTATGAAGCTGCTCATACCGTTGAAGCCAGTACCATTCTCCGTAAGAGAGAAAATCCAGTTGGGCTAGTTGTTTTTTTCTGGTATTGGATAACTTTGAAAAATATTTTCTGGTCATCATCACCCAATCGGCCAGTGACTGATCTGTTTTCCATTGCTCCGGCAGGTTGGTGTGATTGTAAACCTTAAAATAGGTCACCAGTTTGGGATAAAATGTATCCCATTTGGGTATGACGTCTTTGTAATATATTCCCATTTAAAAATATTCTCTGCCTAAAACGAAAACAACACAAACGGGTGTTTATGCAGTTTTCTGAGTATTCAATTCTCTGTTATTTTTATAAATTATCAGTACTGCCCCTGCAATAGTAACTTTATTCAGTCATTTATACAAGAATGGGTTGAGGCAATTTCATCCATTTTTTAGTTAAAAGGATTCCTTCTTTGTAGAGTTCAGTAAACAGAAGATTTTCTGTAGATGGTAATCTGCCCTCTGTTTTATAGCAGAACAATTCTCCTTGTCTTCGATTGTTGCTGTCAACAAAATAGACCAGCAAACAATCCTCCATTACTTCTTCAATTTTTCGATACACCATATATTTCTCAAAGCTGATTATTAAAGATACTAAACAATTCCGTTACTTTTTCATGTACACGATTATCTTATCTACAAGGGATATTGTAATTTAAAGAACAGAGCTGTTATCGTACTGGTTTACTGGAATTATGATTTTCTTTTTCCAATAAGAATAATTTATTAACAGAGATGCTGGATTGTCTTCCCATTTTTAACTGTTTTTCACCAATCCATTATGGTTAACATCTGTATTCAATGGTATTCCAATAGTATTTACTTACAAATTTCCTCCAATTATCTCCTTTGTCTGCATTTGACATGGATTTAGCGAATATCCTTCCCTAAAATAACTTTTCAGCAGAGTGTCCTATCCCTTTTTGGCATAGATTTAAAAGGATAAAACCCGTCGTTAATGTCTTATTCTAGTAAAGATAACGCCAATTAAATGGGTTCATGTCGATTCATGCCCGATTTGGGTGCTGCGTAGGCAATCGTTGATGAATGCAGGTCAATTTAATAGTAACTTTTTTCAAGACACAGTAATAGTATAGCTGGCCACGCGATTTACTGCTTACATAATTTGTTAGGTAAATGATACTGCCTGTTATTTTTCCATCAAAAGGGTAGGTATATTAACCTGTATCAAAATACGTATATAAACAGGTTGCAAAAAATAGTTCTCTTCAAATAAAAGGTTACTTTTATGATAAGTATAAAAATAATTTAGGTGTAGTGTATCATTGCATACTTTGATTATTTTACATAGGAGGATTAACGCTTTAGGGTGTTGTCCTCCGTCTATTTTAATCTCTTTTGCCCCGATTTTTTTTAAAAGATTTGCACAAGTGTAACTAACTTTTTATTAGGTCAGGCAATGAATAATAATACCCCCTTACA